>NZ_LNFY01000009.1:181809-385592 GCF_011057685.1 Thermotoga sp. Ku-13t
TCTGTCCTATCTGGTCCGTCGTTCTCTTCTACAAGCTTTCTCGGGAATTAAGATCAAAAGCAACATTCTACCGCGCAGGATTTTCATGCCTGCACCCCAACTCAATTTGATTCCGACGTGCTGGAAGGAGAAGAACACTCTTCCCAGATTTTGTTTATCTCATCCGCATGTTCCAGAAAAACTTTCAAAAGCTCCTGGGAGAACTGCGCTCGGTTGGTCTTTTCGTCACCGTAGAGTATAACCTTCAAGGCTTCCTCACGGCTCACGGCTTTCTTGTAAGGTCTCTCTGAACGCAGAGCATCGTAGACGTCCACCAGACCCACAATCTGCGCCTCTATGGGGATCTCATCGCCTTTCAAACCGAAAGGATAGCCAGAACCGTCGTACCTTTCGTGGTGATAGAGGATTATGTTCCTGGCCACACTGAATCTTTCGTCGTTTTCGAAAAGGCTCGCACCTTGCACCGTGTGGGTTTTGACGATTTCGAACTCTTCTTTCGTGAGTTTTCCCGGCTTGGTCAGGATCTCTTTTGGAACGAAGATCTTTCCTATATCGTGCAGCAGTGAGTACAGTTCGATTTGCCGGACCAGTTCGCTTGGAAGATTGAGTTTCTCGGCTAAGAATCGAGAAAGCTTGCTCACTCTGACAACGTGCTTTCCCGTAGGTTCATCGAACTTTTCAACGATCATGTCCAGTTTTTCCACGATCGCTCTGTACGCCTGTTCGATCTCATTCTCTTTTCTCTTAAGAATCTCGTAGGCTTCTTCGAGCTGGGACTGTGAGGCTTCAAGTTCGCTGTAGCTGGCTTCGAGTTCCTGCATCTGTGATTCGATGATCGTGACCATGTCTGAAAGTTCGTTGATCATCATTTTGATTTCGTAAACATCATCTTCTACATGCTCGAGCTCGAAGTGCCTTTTTGAAAGATAATCCTGCGCCGCCTTCGTGATCTTCTCGATGGGAGAAACCACTTTGTCCTTCAACGTCCTTCTGATCCTGCGACTGGCAAGGAAGTTCACAATGAACAGAGTTCCGAGAATACTCAGAGATGGGATGAGAGAAAAGATCAGATGCTTCATGAAACTGTGTTCAACGACTACGTGCGTTCCACCAATGGAAGCTTTGACGATGTAATGAGTTAAGCCAATCAGGTGGGTCGTGACATCCTGTCTGGCCGATTTGGATTGAAGATGGCTTTGATGCGGCCTTTCTTTGCGATGATTTGTCCTGTTTCATCCACGATGTAAGAACCGTCTGTGAGAAAGTTCTCTGCGAGACGGCTCGAAACCAGATCGATTCCAATCACGCCGAGTACCTCACCGTTTTCATCGAGTACGGCTTTCGCCACGGCGATCGCTGGCTCGTTCAGTATGGCATGCATGAAGGGCTTGACCACAACGTAAGTGTTAGGATTCTGAAGTGCGGCCTGGTACCAGGGTCGTTTCCTCGGATCGTACTCAGAACCGTAATCGTGATGCGGGTAAGAAAACATCCTTCCATCGGTTCTTTCAAAGGCTGGATAGGCCACCAGGGGTGAGTAGCGATTGTATATTTCTTCGAGCGTTTTCAGAAGCTTTTCTTCATCCTGGAACAGATCTTTCTGCACAGCAAGAACACACAGAAGTTTGCCGAAGGAATCTATCCTGCTGGACCAGTTTTTTTCTAACTGCAACACGTGTGAAAGTTCTTGGTTGAGAAAAGATTGTTCATTCAATCTGAAGAGCGTGAAAAAGATGAGGATCGAGAGAACGCTGACGATAAGCGTTGCGAGACGAACAACGCGTTTTTCCAGAAAGTCTGCAAGTTTAGGAGGTTCACCAGATTTTTTCGAAGCTTGCCTGTTCTTCACGAACACGGTCGCGTTCCACCTCTGGGTTCATTTTAGCATACCACTGGAAAAAGGCACTTCCACAATCCGGGTCGGATGTGATATAAATAAAAATGCAGAGGATCGGATAGGAGAGGTGGCCGAGCGGACTAAGGCGCACGCCTGGAGAGCGTGTGGTGGTCAAAAGCCACCCGTGGGTTCAAATCCCACCCTCTCCGCCAGGTACCGGGACGTCTGTCCCGGTTTTTCAGTAGTAAGGAGGCATTCGTATGGACGTGCTGGACAGTATCAGACCCGAGATCGAGAAGATCTTGCAGAACATGGGCCTTGAACTTTTCGACATCTCTTTCAGGAAGGAGCGCGGCCGCTGGGTGCTCAGGATCGTCATCGACGATCCGAACGGATACGTCAGCATATCGCAGTGCGAGAGTGTATCTGTGAAGGTGTCCGATTATCTGGACCGCGAAGATCCCATTCCGCACAGTTACGTGCTCGAAGTTTCATCGCCTGGACTGGACAGACCGCTCCGGGGTCTGAACGATTACAGAAGGTTCGTCGGAAGACTCGCGAGGTTCTGGTTGACGGATGGTCAGGTGCATGTGGGCAGGATCGAGAGTGCGGAGGAAAGCCGGATCGTTTTGGACGTGTCTGGGGAGAAGGTTACGTTCAGGCCCGAGGATGTGAAACGCAGTCGGCTCGAAGTCGAATTTTAGGAGGTGGCGATCATGAACCTGAACCTTCTTGAAGCCCTAGAACAGCTTGAGGAAGAAAAGGGCATCTCGAAAGATGAAGTGATAGAAATCCTGGAAAAAGCGCTGGTGAGCGCTTACAGGAAGAACTTCGGTACGAGCAAGAACGTCGAGGTCAAGATAGACAGAATGACCGGAGACATACAGCTCTATCAGGTTTTCGACGTGGTGGAGAACGTGACTGACGAGCTGACTCAGATGAGTCTTGAAGAAGCGCGAAAGCTCGATCCTCTGGCAGACATCGGGAAGAAAGTCTACAAGAGGATAAACGTCAAGGAGTTCGGCAGGATCGCGGCGCAGACCGCCAAGCAGGTGTTGATACAGAGAATAAGAGAACTCGAGAAGGAAAGACAGTACGAGCATTACTCCGCGCTCGCCGGTGACGTGACCACCTGCGAAGCGATACGTGTCACACCGGACTGGGCCGATATCAGGGTGGGAAAGCTCGAGACGAGACTTTTGAAGAGAGACTGGATCCCTGGTGAGACGATCAGGCCGGGCGATCTGATAAAGGTTTACATCGTGGACGTGGTGAAGGACAAGAAAGGTCCGAAGATACTGGTGAGCCGGACTGTCCCTGAGTTCGTCACAGGTCTTCTCAAGCTTGAGGTTCCAGAGGTGGAGAACGGAATCGTTCAGGTGAAGGCCATCGCGAGGGAACCCGGTGTTCGCACCAAGGTGGGTGTGGTTTCGACCAACCCGCAGGTGGATCCCGTCGGTGCGTGCATCGGAGAAGGCGGAAGCAGGATCGCTGCGGTGTTGAGAGAACTCAAGGGTGAAAAGGTCGATGTGTTCAAATGGAGTGACGATCCGAAACAGCTCATCGCGAACGCGCTCGCGCCTGCTTCGGTTGTGAGCGTCGAAATCCTTGATTCGGAGAGGAAGGCGGCCAGAGTCCTGGTACCACCGACGCAGCTGTCACTGGCGATCGGTAAGGGTGGACAGAACGCCAGGCTGGCGGCGAAAGTGACCGGGTGGAAGATAGACATAAAGCCCGTCATGAACGTGTGAGGGGAGGTAAAACATGCTCTACGAATCGCTGAGAAAAGAATTGAGATCGAGGAAGTATAGAATGACTGCTCAGAGAGAGATCGTGTTGAGGGTCTTTGCCGAATCCGGTGAAAGGCATCTCGGCGCGGAGGATGTGTACAGGAAACTGCTGGAGAAGAGATACAGAATAAGCAAGGCGACCGTTTATAGAACCGTGGAGCTTTTGAGCAAACTTGGTTTCTTGAGAAGGCTCGAGTTCGGTGAAGGCGTGTACCGCTACGAACTGGCCGCGCCGGATGCGGAGACGGTGCACCAGCACGTGATATGCAAAAGCTGTGGCGAAGTGCTGGAGATAGATGAGCAGCTCGTCAAGCAACTGGTGAAGAACGTTGAAAAACAAACAGGCTACACCGTGACGGATTACGATGTGAAGTTCTTCGGGCTCTGCCCGAAGTGCCAGAGTAAAAACAAAAGCAACGCGGAGGAGATCGAATAAAGCACGAAGTTACCAGACAGGTTCAAAAACTTCGAGGACAGATCTATCAATCCCTGCAGAGACCAGAACAGGGGTGTGGCGCCGCGGATCAGCATGGCTGCGGCGCTCTGTAGATTCATCGTGAGCAGGAACATGACGAGGACACACGCCCACAGGATCAATGTGGCGATCAGAATAGCTGGGATGCTGAACAGCGGGGCGAAGAGGTTCAACGTGGAAAAGAGTAGCAGAAACGGTGCCACGCCCGCAAGGGCGAGCAGGGAGATCAGAAGATTCTTGATCGCACCGTTCAGTTCCTTCAACCTCTCCTGGATCGCGACGAGGGTTGCGGCGGCTGAATAGCTCATAAGAAAAGATGGAGACAGAACCACGAAAGGTTCGAACAGAAGGTTCATCGTCGCAACCAGGCCTAGCAAATTCAACGGTTCTATGGGATAATCGATCAGTCTGAAGAGGTTCCACACCGCCAGCATCGTCGCAGCCCTGAGCGCCGATGGAGAAGGTCCCGTCATGAGCGCGAACATGAAGGTCAACAGTGTAGACAGTGATCTGCGCACGAAGAGGCTGTGGGTGAAGAGCGATACGAGTAAATCGAACAGTGTGTAAACGATCCCAACGTGCAATCCAGAAACCGCAAACAGGTGTGCCAGGCCACTCTTCCTCACCCTCTCAGCCTGGGACGCATCGAAGGAAGGATCCGAAAAGACGAGCGTGGAGAGCTGTTCGGCATAGTCTGGAACGCTCTCTTGAAAGAAATCGACGATCCTTCTTTTGAAGTCGATCAGCTTCGAATGGAGTTTCTCGAAACCTTCGTTTCCGTATCTCGTCGATGAACCGAAGTCTGCCTTCATCACCAGCGAGGGATAGGCGAACTGAAAACCGAGTCTTCCAACGGCATAGAATTTCTCGCCTGCCCGAATACCTTCGCTGTAGATTTTCACACTGTGCAGAATCTTCTTCCACTCGCCGTTCGAGAAGCCCTTGACGTTCGTGGCGATCACGTAGTTCGGCCTTTCCATCGTGGCGTAGCCCACGATCTCGCAAGGTCCACTGATTCTCTGTATCGATGCGAGGAAGTTTCCAAGGCAGAAAAAGATGGCAAAGACGATCAGATGCCTCTTCTTGAAGAGCGACAACAAGGCTGCCAAAAGAGTTAAAGGAAAGACTGGGGAGAGGATCACCCCAGTCGATAAACCGACGAACGCTGTGAGCCAGAAGAATTTCATGCACCGAATTTTTCAAGCCTGAGCGCGTGTGCAAGCACCAGTCCCATCACGTCGACGGCGTAGATCGTTCCCAGACTCCCCCTGGCGCACTCGAATTCATCGAACGCGTTGCTCAGTCCTCTCCTCGTGTACCTCGAGTGGATCATCAGTGGTACGGGATGCCAGCTGTGCGCCTTCAGAGCCACCGGAGTGGAATGATCGCCCGTGACGACGAACACGTCCGGCTTGAGCTCCAGCAGTGTCGGCAAGGCCTCATCGACCTCTTCGATGACGTGCACCTTCCCTTCGTAGTTACCGTCCTCTCCGTAGGAATCCGTTTTTTTAACATGCACGTAGAAGAAATCGTAGTCGTTCCACACCTGTTTCAAAGTCTCGAACTCTTCTTTCACGGTGTTGCCCGTCTGAACGATTTGCATCCCGATGAGCTTCGCTATGCCTCTGTACATGGGGTATGTGGCGATCGCGGCGGCCTTCAGTTTGTAGACTTCCGGAAATTGTGGAAGCTTTGGATACTTCGAAAATCCTCTCATGAGGGCGCAGTTCATTTTCGGCTCGTCCGAGAGCACTCTTCTTATCTCATCGAGCAGTTTGTTCACGATGAGCGCAGTTTTCTCCGCCTCCTTCGCCAAAGCCTGCGTGTAGACGAAGGGTTTTCCCTCTTTCTGCGGGTCCGCATCGCTCAGCCTGTCGTCCAGTTCTTCGCCCGTGAGCTTCACCACGAACCTGTGCTCTTTTCCTGGGTAGAACGAGACCTTCACATCTTCGATGGACTGGATCGCTTTTGCCAGCTTCTTAACGACCTTCGAGCTTTCCTCCGTTGAAGGTCTGCCTGCCCTGCGATCGACGACGATATTCTCCCTGATCGTGGCGAAGTTCGCCCTCGCTACGACGTCCTTCTCACCCACCGGCACGTCCGAACCGAGCGCTTCGAGTATGCCACGACCGATCTGGTACTTCACAGGATCGTAACCGAACAGTGCGAGGTGTCCCGGACCGCTTCCCGGTGTGATACCGTGCATAACGGGGATCGTTTGACCGAGGTCCGATTCCTTCGCGAGCCTGTCGAGGTTAGGTTTTCTCGCGGCCTGAAGTGGTGTTTTACCGTTCTCTGCCGGGATGTCTCCCACTCCGTCCATGACAAGCAGAACGATCTTGGTGTTCGCAGCCTGAACCAGCTCACTCAGAAGTTGCTGTCTGTCGTACACCTTATCACCTCCAGAACGCTGGTAGAAAGACATTTCAGATTTTCATCCTTCATTGTGGTCACCTCATCGAGGGTTGGATCGGTTGATAGAACCTTCAGCAGTGTGAGGAACAGTCCGCTCGCTGTCGTGAAATCTCTGTTCTCTATCTCTTCGAGGGAGAAGGTTTCATCTTCGATCTGGGAGACTTTCCTCGCGAATTCCCAGTGGTACTCCTGAAGATCGTGCACCACATCGCTGATGTAAGATTCCAGATCGAATTCTGCATGAACCCCCACGTGCATCAAAAGCCTTGTCAGGGCTATCGCAACGGCGAGCATGATGCCACTTGAGCAGAACGCGACCACCGCTCTGGTGACGTTCTTCTCCATCTGAACGGGATCTTCACTGCTTGCCAGGGCAACGGCGAGCAGGAATTTCACCCAGTTCGCATCGTCGATCTGCTCGTCCTGCATGGTCAAAAGGCCCTGCTTTATCATTCTCGCTCTCTCGCTGTCTGGAAACACGAACGCGAGTCTCTGAAGGTTCAGCTCCCCCCGAACCATACACTTTTCGATCTTCGAAACCATCTCTTCAACGCACGCTGAGGACTTCAATCTGCCTTTCCAGAGCTTCAAAAAGTCGATCAACTCGTGGGCTTTGGTCTTGAACTGTTCTGGTACGTTCTCGAGCAATTCGATGGCCTTCTTTCTGTCAACGAAGAATGTGAGCAGTGCCCTGTTGTACTGGATGAAGGCCTCGTCGCTCAAGTTGCACGCTCTGTCTATCTGTTCTTTAGCTTCTTCGTAGAAGCCGAGCCGTCTGAGACACAGCGCGTACTCGTTGAGCAGCACAGGATCTTCGGGGTTTTTCTCGATCAGCTTTTTGAAGATCTGCAACGCTTCGAAGTGCTTTCCGAGCCTCGAGAGTGTGTGGGTGAGGTTGAAGGCGCTTTCCAGATCCTCACTGTTCAACTCTAAGGCCTTCTTGAGTGCTTTCTCCGCCATGGAGTATTTCTGGAGCATGTTGCACGCGACGCCCAGTCTTGCATGCGCGAGGTGGAAATTTGGGTCTTTCTGCGCGGCAACCTGGTAGAAATCACATGCGATCTTCGTTTCTCCCATCTCCAGATAACAATCGCCAATCCTCACGACGGGCAAGAGGAACTGCTGGTCGAGCTCGTAAGCCTTCTGGTATTCTTCTATGGCATCTTCGAATTCTTTTCTGGCACGTAGGATGTTCCCGAGTTCGTAGTGTGCGAGCGCGAAGTTTGGATTTCTCGAAATGCACGATCTCAGACAGATCTCCGCCATCTCGAACTCCCGTTTCTTGACGTAGATCAATCCTTTGAAGAAGTCGTACCTGTAATCCTTCGAGATCTTCCTAGCCCGCTCGACGTAGTCGTTCGCTGTGTCCAGATCGTCCACGTTCAGGGCGGCTTTCACTTTTTCGTAGTAGAAGTAGAGTAGGTAAGATTCGTAGTACGGATCCTTCGAGACGCTGTACTGCGCCTCGAGCCCGCGAACGATCACGTCCAATGGTATTCGATCTTGATCCACGATCAAAGGCAAATCTTCGGCGAGAACCGGCAGCTTTATGGGAAGGTTCAGCTGTTTGGCACGGTCAGGTTTGAGCGGAAGATAGACTATCGCCTTTATCTTGATCCACCTCCTGTGGGGTTTCGAAACTGATCTTTCCGAATTTTGCCTGTGCGATACTGTTGAAGAAATTGACTTTCGCTCTGTCTAAATCGGGTGCGCCACCTTTCAGCAGCATTCCCTTTTCGAGTGCGTACTTCTCCAGAAAGCTGTTGAGATCATGATCTTCGATGCCCACAATGCTTGAGTATATCTGAAACGCGCGTTGCAGGACTTTCTCATCAACCATTTCGACGGTGAGGCTCCCGATCAGAAGCAGTTTCGCACCCAGCTCGACGCTCCAGAGTTCCGGTAAGAGCAGTCCCGGCGTGTCCAGCACTCTGAACAGACCTTCCACAGAGAACCACTGCAAAGATCTCGTGATGCCGGGCACGGCACCCACCTGCGCCGAACGCTTGCCCTTGAGTTTGTTTATCAGAGTCGATTTTCCCACGTTTGGCACACCGACGACGACCAGGAGCGAACCTCTATCGACGTGTTTCGCAAGAAAATCTATCACTTTCTTTCTGTCCGTGTCTTTGTCGAACACGAAGACGGCCTCTTTCTGGTTCTGAAAGTGCTGTTTCCACAGCTCGGTCGTCTTCGCATCTGCCAGGTCAGATTTGCCGAGGAATATCAAATTCTTCTTCGCTTTCAAAGGCGCTCTGCTGTAAGATCGAGTGGCTAAAGGTGCCCGGGCATCGAGCAACTCTATGACCACATCGACGAGTTTGACGATTTTAGACAGCTGTTTCGACGCCTTGGCCATGTGACCTGGATACCACATGCTGCGTCCTCCCAGAAGATTGTAGCATCGTGGTGGTAGAATAATCGCGGAGGGGTGTTTTTGAGAGTCCTCGGTTTGATTCTGGCGGGCGGGCACAGCGAATCCTTAGGACCACTCGTTTCAAAGCGTGCGAGCGCCGCACTACCGGTGTTCGGAAAGTATCGGGCCATCGATTTCACGCTGAGCAACATGGTCAATGCGAGCATCAGAAAGGTTGGCGTTCTGACGCAGTACAACCCGAGGAGTTTGATGGACCACCTCGGTTCCGGCAAGGAATGGGACCTGGACAGGAAGAACGGAGGACTCTTCATCCTTCAGCCGTATGTGAGCGCGGAAGGCTCGTACTGGTACAAGGGCACGGCCGATGCCATCTTCCAGAACATGACGATACTGAGGCGTGGAGAGGAAGATTACGTGCTCATCGGTTCGGGAGACCACATATACAAGATAGATTTCACACAGGTCTTCAACTTCCACTTCTCGACCGGTGCGGACATCACACTCCTGGTGAAGTACCTGGATGAAACTTACGATCTGACTCAGTACGGCATCGTTCAGATGGAAGGACACAGGATCGTTTCGATAGAAGAAAAACCTCAGCATCCCAGGGGCAATCTGGCATTTCTGGGCATCTACTTCATGAACAAGTACCTTTTGATGGAACTGCTCTACAACTACGTGACGAAGGGTGAGAACGACCTGCTCAACATAATCGTATCGCAGC
Organism: Thermotoga sp. Ku-13t; assembly: GCF_011057685.1. Classification (NCBI taxonomy): domain Bacteria; kingdom Thermotogati; phylum Thermotogota; class Thermotogae; order Thermotogales; family Thermotogaceae; genus Thermotoga; species Thermotoga sp. Ku-13t. Next base: position 191,428 of record NZ_LNFY01000009.1, read on the forward strand.
TCGGAAGATTGAAGGTTCACGGTTACGTCTTAGAAGGTTACTGGAGGAACGTGAAGAAGGGTATCGACGAATACTTCAGGATAAACATGGACGCACTGAAGAAGGAGATCAGGGATGAACTCTTCTACAAGTACGGTAAGGTCTACACGAAACTGAAAGATCTGCCACCACCGAAAATCGGTTCCAGCGCTGTCATAAAGAACAGCATCATCTCGGACGGTTGCATCGTCAACGGTCATGTGGAAAACTCCGTTCTTTTCAGAGGAGTTGTAGTCAAAGCTGGGGCTGTTGTGGAAAACGCTGTGGTGATGCAGGACACAGTGATCGAAGAGGGTGCCGTGGTGAAGAACGCGATTTTAGACAAGGAAGTGCTGATCAGACAGCAGGGAAGACTCGTTGGAAAGGAAAAGCTGGCCGTTATGGAAAAGAGGGCAGTCTTATGAGGTGGTTCGTGTGAGACGTGTGCTGGCACTGATCCTTGCGGGTGGTCATGGGAAGAGGCTGGGTGTGCTCACGGAAAAGATCGCGAAGCCGGCGGTACCTTTCGGGGGAAAGTACAGGCTCATAGATTTCACGCTGAGCAACTGTGTCAATTCGGGAATATACCACGTCGGAGTGTTGACGCAATATAGACCACACCTTCTGATCAACCACATCGGTATCGGCAGGCCGTGGGACCTGGACAGGAAGAAGGGTGGTTTGTTCGTTCTTCAACCTTACCTCGGCGGGGTCGCAGGATGGTACAAAGGAACGGCGGACGCGGTCTATCAGAACATCGAGTTCGTGGACGAAGTGAATCCAGAACGCGTGCTGATACTCTCAGGGGATCATGTGTACGCGATGGATTACAACGACATGCTGGATTTCCACATACTCAAGAACGCCGAGGGGACCATCGCCTGCATGGAAGTTCCCTTAGATGAAGCGAGCAGGTTCGGGATCATGGTGACGGACGTAGAATCTCGCATCGTGGATTTCGAGGAGAAACCTGCCAAACCGAGATCCAACCTTGCTTCGCTCGGCATCTACGTTTTCAACTGGCCTTTCCTGAGAGAGTACCTCATAAAGGACGCCCAAGATGAGGGCAGTTCACACGATTTCGGTAAGGACATCATCCCGAGGATGATCAGAGAAGGCAGGCGCATCTTCGCATTCAGGTTCAACGGTTACTGGCGCGATGTGGGAACGATCAGATCGTACTGGGAGAGCAACCTCGAGCTCACAAGGCCCCTGCCTCCGTTGAACCTTTACGACAGGCACTGGAGGTTCTACACGCAGACCGAAGAGATGCCACCCGCTTACTGTGCTCCGGAGTCTAAAATTTCCAACTCCATCATCAGCGAAGGATGCGAGATACACGGAGTCGTTGAGAACAGCGTGCTGTTCCAGGGCGTTCACGTTGGAGAAGGGAGTGTCATCAAAAACAGCGTGGTCATGACCGGAACGATCATCGGGAGAAACTGTTTTATAGAGAACAGCATCGTAGCCGAGAGAGTGATCATCGCTGACAACGTGCAGATCGGTGTGGGAGAAGACGCACCCAGCAGTCTGGACCCGGAAGTTTACACGGGCCTGATCACCGTGATAGGTATGTACTCAAAAATTCCGGAAAACACACGAATCGGCAAAAACTGCGTCGTAGGCGTGGGTGTGACGGAACAGGACTTCACCTCGAAGGAGCTCCCTTCGGGCGGGTTCGTGCTCCACAGGGAGTGATCGGTTCTGGACTTTTACTTAGTGACTTACAGATTGAAGAGCAGGGTAACTGCCGAATTCGGTGTTGGATATTTCTTCGGTAAGAGCAACGACGCGCCCGAATACGATGTGTTCGTCGTTCCCACGAGACTGCTCAATCAGATCGTTCTGGATTTGAACGCCGACTACAGCTCGTTCATGAAAGCCTTTGTACAGCAGAAGAACAAATTTTTCTCGCAGTATCCCGAGACCGAGGACATGTCCAGGGAACTGCTCAGTCATTTGAGGAGCACCATCAACATGCGAGGTCCACAGCTACTGGGCGCGGAGCTCACCGCGGCTGTGAGGGACAACGATGAGGAACTCGTCCGTTACATCGTTCAGGAACTGTTCAAAGACTGGGCACCGAAGATCGAAGTTGACGTCTTTTTCAAGCAGGTGAGCTACGAGGACATCTCTGCCGAAAGCTACATGCAGCTGTGGGAAGATTTCGAGGCCGAAGGGCTCGGTCAGTTGATGACGCGTCCCGACCTGGCCGATTATCCTGAGGTTTTTCCCCTTGTGGATCCAGTCCTCGGCAAGCCCCTTTCCGAGTTCGATCTGGGAGATACCGTGTTCTTCCTGATACTGAGCGTGAAGGACAAGGAAAAGCTTGAGAAGTTGAAACAAATGTATCCAAAACATTTTTCGCAGACGAGAGGCGTCGTTCCCCTGTCTGGTGCGCTCATCGGGAAAGAACTCGTCAAGGGTAAGAAGGGTGAATACTACCTGATAAAGGTCGATCTCGGGGAAGGATTGATCGGAAAGGGCCTGGTGCCGAAATCGATAAAGGTTATGGCGGATTACTCGAGATTTCAGGAAAAGGTTTCTTCCATGGCGAATGTCCAGCAAAACTGGGAACAGAAATTGAACGAGATGGTTTCTCAGCAACCTTCGCAGGCTCCCAAAGCGGAGGTGAAGATGACCTCACCGACAAAGGTCGGCAGTGGGGATTTCCTCATGGCGTTCCTGATAACGCTTTTGATAATCGGAATTCTGCTGATCGCGTCGTATTTCTTCCTGATATGAAACACAGAATAGGCTTTATTCTGCTCGACGCCATAGTGGGAATATGCGCTATTTCCATTACTGCATTGATGGTTTTTGCCTGGACGAAGAATCAAAGAAGCGTCGTGGATAGATTGTACCTCTCAGATTTGGCGCACCGGACGGTCACGAACGTGATGGTGAGAGATATCGCAGGCTGTGGACAGCCTGAGGTGATCAACGGTTTTGAATTGACTCTGCGTGATGGTAAGATTGTGTTGAAGACCACTGATCGTGTTTTTGAATACGGGCGCGAAGGTGAGCCACGTTGAAGCTGAGATCGTCTGCGGGGACGCTGTACAAACTTGGATTGAGGAAAGGTCCCTCTGAACCGATGAAAACGGCGTACCTGATGCTCGATGGTGTGTGCCAGTTCAACTGCAGCTACTGCACGCACGCCTCGACTGTTGGAAGATCTCCCTTCCTCAGCAGAGTTCTCTGGCCCGAGGTGGAAGATCCTTCGGTTTTTTTTGAGAGACTGAGCTGCAGCGATTTTGAGAGGATGTGTGTTCAGGTCGTTTCTTACAAAGGTTTCGAAACGGACCTGCTCGAACTCGTCGAACAGCTGAGAGATTTGAGAAAAGCCATATCGGTTTCTGTTCGCGTCACAGATGTCGAATTCGGTGAAAAATTGTTCGAAAGCGGTGTCGACAGGATCGGAATAGCGATAGATGTGGCGAACGAAGAGTTGTTCAGAAAGTACAGAGGTGGGAACCTTCGAGAACTCAAACGGGTGATACAACAGCTTGCAAAGAATCATCCTGGAAGAATCACCACGCACCTCATCGTCGGTCTTGGTGAAAGCGACAGGGACCTGTTCGAAACGCTGCTCTGGCTGAGAGACATCTGTGTCGAAACCGCGCTGTTCGCTTTCATCCCTCTGAAAGCTACCCCTCTTGAGAACCATCCGAGGCCCTCTCTCGAAAGGTACAGAAAGGTTCAACTGGCGCGCTTTTTGATATACAGAGGACTCGAAAATTCGATCGAGTTCGAGAACGATTCCATCAGAGGTTTCAGGACTCTGCCAGACGATTTCAACAGGGCTTTCCTGACGAGTGGCTGTCCGGATTGTACCAGGCCTTATTACAACGAGAATCCATCAGGGCCCCTTTACAACGTACACAGTGAAGAAATGCTGAACTCGATGGAGGTGATAGGATGAAGTTTTTAACCTTCAAAGGTGGAACCCATCCTCCTGAGAAGAAAGAACTGGCGAAAGACAAAGCCATCGTGAGGATGGATCCACCGCAGTTCGTTTATGTGTTTCTGTCGAACCACGCCGGAGCTCCCGCAAAACCCGTCGTTAAGGAAGGAGATGTTGTGAAGACGGGACAGGTGATAGGCGAACCTGGAGGATTCGTCTCTGCGTATTTGCATTCGCCCGTGACTGGCGTGGTGAGAAAGATAGATAAGCTCTATCATCCCGTGCAGGGTAGGCCCATGGAGGTCGTTGTGATCGAAAGGACTGACGAAGATAGGTGGCAACTTCTCGAGCACTCAGACTGGGAAACGCTCAGCAGAGAACAGCTCCTGGAGATCGTTAAAAAGGCGGGGATAGTTGGATTGGGAGGAGCGATGTTCCCAACGCACATCAAACTCAATCCGCCCGCCGGAAAGACGATAGATACCTTCATCGTGAATGGAGCTGAGTGCGAACCATACCTGACGGTGGATCACAGGCTCATGCTCGAGAGGGCTGAAGATCTCGTGCTCGGTGTGAAGATAGTCAAGAAGATCCTCAACGCCAGGAAGGCTTACATCGGGATCGAATCGAACAAGATGGACGCGTACGAACATTTGAAGAAGGTCTGCGCCGACAGCGACGTGGAAGTGGTCCTGTTGAAGACCAAGTACCCCCAGGGGGCGGAAAAACAGCTCATCTACGCGATCACGCAGAGAAAGGTGCCGGTCGGAGGATTACCTATGGACGTTGGGGTGGTAGTGCAAAATGTTCAAACCGTCATCGCGATAAAGGAAGCGGTCGTTGACAGAAAACCGCTGATCGAGCGTGCGTTGACGATAACCGGCGAAGCGATAAACAATCCAATGAACGTGGTCGCACGCATCGGTACAACGATCCAGCAGCTCGTGGACATCGCGGGTGGCATGAAGGAAGACGCCGAGAAACTGATCATGGGAGGTCCCATGACGGGCATCGCGGTGAACAGGCTCGACATCCCGATCCTCAAGGGTACATCCGGCGTCACCGTGCTCGCTCACGAGAAGGAACCGATCAAAAAACCCTGCATCAGGTGCACAAAATGCGTCGTTTCGTGCCCGATGGGATTGCAGCCTTATCTGCTCTATTTGCTGGGCAACAAGAAGAAGTACGATCAGGCGGTTGAGGAAGGCCTGATGGCCTGCATAGAGTGTGGTGTGTGCGCGTACGTGTGCCCATCGAAAATCGACCATGTCAGGGTCATAAAGCTCACCAAGAGGGTTTACCAGGCACTGAGAGGTGGTAAGAAATGAAACTGATCCAGAGTGATGCTCCACACATAAGGACGAAAGATTCTGTCAGGTCGATCATGCTGGACGTACTTCTGGCGCTCGCACCGGCTGTGGCTGTGGCGACGTTCTTCTTCGGCTGGTACGCGCTGTTCCTCTGCTTGTTCGGTGCGATAGTTGGAGAACTGATCGAGTGGTTCATCGTCAGAGTGCTGCGCGGGCAGAAAGACTTCAGCTTCGATTTCAGTGCGGCCGTGACGGGTCTGTTGCTCGCGATGAACCTTCCTCCTACCGCACCGTGGTGGTTGCTGCTGATAGGCCTTCTCGTTGCACTCGGCGTGGCCAAGCACGCCTTCGGTGGAATAGGTCAGAACATATTCAACCCTGCGCTCGTTGGAAGAATTTTCCTGCTGATATCATTCCCAACGTTGATGACCAGATGGGTTTCTCCGGTGAGAGGCTTCGCGAAATCCGTCTGGGATGCGATGACTTCCGCGACTGCCCTTGGAATCTTGAAAAATTCTGGTTTTTCGGCAGCCATCCAAAGGTTCAGTTACACGGACCTGTTCTTCGGAAACGTGGGCGGATGCATCGGTGAAACGAGTGCGTTTGTGCTCCTGCTCGGATTCATCTATCTGTTAATCAGAAAGCGTGTCAATCCCGTCATCCCTGCCACTTACATAGGTACCGTCCTTGCCTTTGCGAGCATCATGTACCTGGTGAATGCCGAAAAGTTTGGCACACCACTCTTCCACATACTCAGCGGAGGACTTTTCCTCGGAGCTCTGTTCATGGCAACGGACATGGTGACCAGCCCGATGACCATCAAGGGCCAGGCGGTGTTCGGGATAGGTTGCGGCGTGGTGACGATGATCATCAGACTGTTCGCTGGATATCCTGAGGGTGTGTCGCTCGCAATTGTTTTGATGAATGCTCTGGTACCGCTCATCGATCGAGCCTTCAAGCCGAAGATCTTCGGGGAGGTCAAAGTATGAAAGAATACATAAAAACTGGTCTCATATTGATGGTTTATTGTGTCGTTGCCGGACTCGCGCTCGGACTGGTCTATTGGGTAACCAAAGACAGGATCACGATGACGGAAGTTCAGGAAAAACTCGGTGCCGTCGAGCAGGTTCTCAAAGACGAATCAGGTAACTACATAGTCTCTCTGGATCAGCTCAGAGAGGCAGTCAGCAAGGCTGATCAGGAATCGAAGGTGATCTTCGAAAGTTCAGAGGGCAAGGTTTATTCTCCTGTTTATGAGTTCGATTCGGACCTTGGTAAAGTCTACGTGCTCACGGGTTCGAGTCTGGGATACGGTGGACCTGTGACGATCGTAGTGTGCTTCATAAAGAAGCCCGAAGGTTTCACACTGTTCTCTCTGAAGGTGACAGATTTCTCTCAGGAAACACCAGGCCTGGGAGCAAAGATAGGAGATGTAGAGATTCAGAAGAGGTTCTATCCCATGGAAGCTTCCGCGCTCACGAACGGTATCAGGGTCGACAAGGATGCGAATCTAACGCATCTTTCACCTGAAGAAGCGAAGAAGCAAGGTGTAGCAAAGGTGAGCGACGTGATGACGGGTGCAACGATCACGCCGCGTGCGGTGGCGAATGCGCTGAACGCGATGCTTCGTTATCTGTCGGGGGTGAAAGAATGAGCCGAATGAAAGAGTTCACGAAAGGCTTCTTCAAGGAGAACGCTACGTACGTTCAGGTGCTGGGTATGTGTCCCACCCTCGCCGTGACTACGAACGCGATCAACGGATTCGGTATGGGGCTTGCCGCCACTGCGGTTCTCACGATGTCCAACATCGTGATTTCTTCAATCAGAAAGGGTGTTCCTGCCAAGATAAGGATTCCCATCTTCATAACTGTGATAGCAACCTTCGTCACCATAGTGGATCTGCTCATGCACGCGTTCATGTACGATCTATGGAAAGCGCTGGGCATTTTCATACCCTTGATAGTTGTCAACTGCATCATTATGGGACGTGCAGAAGCTTACGCATCGAAGAACGATGTGCTGAACTCGGCACTGGATGGACTGGGTGTGGGACTCGGTTTCACAGGTTCACTCGTGTTACTCGGTTCGATCAGAGAAATTCTTGGCAATGGAAGCATCTTCGGTATAAAACTGTGGAGCAACTTCAACGTGTTCGCGATGGTACTTCCTCCCGGTGCTTACATGGCGCTGGGTTTGCTTGCAGCACTCTTCACCACCATCTCTCTGAAACGCAAGAGAGGTGAACAGAAATGAGAGTCTTTTTGATACTTTTCTCGGCACTTCTGATAAACAACTACGTGTTCATTCGGTTTTTAGGCATATGCCCGTTCCTGGGAGTTTCGAAGAAACTGGATACCGCGGTTGGAATGGGCTTTGCGGCAACTTTCGTACTGGTGATGTCTTCTGTAATAACCTGGTTCGTCAACAAGCTTCTCGTTGTGGCGGGGCTCGAATTTCTCAGAACGGTTTCCTTCATCCTCGTCATTGCGACCTTCGTTCAGTTCGTTGAGTTCGTCATAAGGAAGAACAGTCCTTCACTGTACGAGGCACTTGGAATATACCTTCCGCTGATCACGACAAACTGTATCATCCTGGGTGTCGCGATATTGAACGCGCAGGCAAAATACAGCCTGCTCGAAGCGATCTTCCATGCGCTGGGAGCTGGCCTTGGTTTTCTCCTGGCTTTGGTGATCTTCGCAGGCATCAGAGAGAGGCTCGAGCTCTACGAACTCCCAAAGCCGTTCGAGGGACTTCCGATTGCCCTGATCCTTGCATCCATCATCTCCATGGCGTTCATGGGATTTCAGGGGCTCATAAAACTGTGAGGTGGTAAGATGCTGATCGCTTATTCAGCATTGCTCATGGCGATCCTCGGTTTTGCTTTCGGCACCTTTCTCGCTTATTCAGCGAAGAAGTTCGAAGTGAAAGAAGATCCGCGCGTAGAAATGGTGAAGGCAGCCTTACCCGGTGTGAACTGTGGAGCGTGTGGTTATGCCGGTTGTGAGGCGTTCGCGAAAGCTGTTGTCGCTGGTAAGGTTACACCGGACATGTGCACCCCTGGTAGAGCGTCCGGCGTGGCCGAAAAGATAAAGGAGATTTTGAAACAGAATGCGCCCAGTTGAGATCTTCGCGCTCTGGAAGTTTGGAAAGTACGATCTTGAAACCCTAAAGAGCTTCAACGAAAAGTTTGAAAGCCTCGAAGAAGTGTCACAATCGAAACTCTTCGAATTTGAGCGCATCGACTTCGATGCTGTGAGGAGATTCGCAGAAGAACAGCAGGAACTGGTTGAGAAAGCGAAAGCAAAAGTCATCAGCTTCTGGCATGAAGACTATCCACCGCTTCTGAGAGAATCTTCATCGGCTCCGGTGGCTCTTTTCTGCCTCGGCGACGAGAAACTTTTGAAAAGAGAGTGCGTTTCAATCGTCGGAACGCGCAGGATGACGAGTTATGGGAAGAAGATCGCACACGAAATAGCTTTCACAGCGGCGCGGGCGGGTCTGGTCGTGGTGAGTGGGCTCGCCTTCGGTATCGACAGTTGCGCTCACAGTGCCGCACTCGAAGCCGGTGGAAAGACGATCGCTGTGCTCGGAACCAGTGTTGACGTACCCTATCCGGCTTCGAACAGGAGGCTTTACGAAAGAATTGCTCAGGATGGATGTATCGTGAGTGAATTTCCCATGCAAACGAAAGCAGCAAAACAAAACTTTCCCGCGCGCAACAGGATCATCGCGGGTTTGAGTAGAGCCACGATCGTCGTTGAAGCTCCAAAAGACAGTGGTGCGCTGATCACAGCGCAGTTTGCCGCGGACATGGGCAGAGACGTGTTCGCGGTGCCAGGTGATGTGGATAGGGCTTCGAGTGAAGGTTGCAACTGGTTGTTGAAAGCTGGAGCGATACCACTCACATATCATTCAGAAATTCTGCAATATTACGGGCTCGATGGTCGCTTGGATCGTGAACAGGACGATTTCTTGAAGATCTTTTCTCAGGGCCCTCTCATGTTCGACGAGATAGTGGACATGCTGAAGGTTGATCCTACAGAGCTTTTAGTGAAACTGACCGAGTACGAACTGGACGGTAAATTGGTGAAGCTCGAAGATGGACGTTATCATATTGTGGGGAGGTAGATCGCGTTGAAGATACTCGTTGTGAACTGCGGTAGCTCTTCCATCAAGTATCAGTTCATTGACATGAACGGAGAGAAGGTCCTGTGCAAAGGGCTTGCGGAGAGAATAGGTATCGAAGGGAGCAGACTCGTGCACAGGGTGAACAACGACAAGCATGTCATCGAAAGATCCATGAAGGACCACGAAGAAGCGCTCAAGATCGTCCTGGAAGCACTGATCGATCCAGAAATTGGAGTCATCAAAAACCTTTCGGAGATCGATGCGGTTGGACACAGGGTCGTGCACGGTGGTGAAAAGTTCGCAAGTTCCGTTCTGATCGACGATGAGGTGTTGAAGGTTCTGGAGGAGAACGTGCATCTGGCTCCGCTGCACAATCCACCCAACATAATGGGAATAAAGGCGATTCAGAAACTTCTGCCGAACGTTCCGAACGTCGGGGTTTTCGACACAGCGTTCCACCAGTCGATGCCGAAGAAGGCGTACCTTTACGGTTTGCCTTACGAACTGTACGAGAAGTACAGGATCAGAAGATACGGCTTTCACGGGACAAGCCACAGGTACGTTTCGAAGAGGGCAGCCGAGATACTCGGCAGGGATTACTACGATTTCAAGGTGATCACGTGCCATCTGGGAAACGGTGCCTCGATAGCGGCCATCAGGCACGGCAGATCCATCGACACCTCGATGGGTTTCACACCGCTCGAAGGTCTCGTCATGGGAACCAGGTGTGGCGACATCGACCCAGCGATCGTGATCTATCTGCAGCAGAATCTGGGTATGTCGGTCGAGAAGGTCTACGACCTGTTGAACAAGAAGAGTGGAATGCTGGGACTCACGAACAACCTCAGTTCTGACATGCGAGATATAGAAGACGCGGCGCAGGCGGGCAACGAGATCGCCCAGCTGGCTCTGGACATCTACATATACAGGATCGCCAAGTACATCGGCGCCTACGCGGCGGCGATGAACGGGGTGGACGCGATAGTGTTCACCGCGGGTGTCGGCGAGAACTCACCCTACGTCAGGGAAAAGGTCTGCGAATACCTTGGGTTCCTCGGAGTGAAGATCGACAAACAGTTGAACGATGTGAAGGGTGTGGAAAGGATCATCAGCACCCCAGATTCCAGAGTTGCCGTGCTGATAGTCCCCACCAACGAAGAGCTCGTCATCGCACGCGACACGAAGTACATAGTCGAGAACAGAGTGAGGGAACTCAGACTCTTTTGAGCACGATCGGGGGCTCGAGCTTCAGGCCGATGCCCCCGTTTTTGACACCTTCGATGATCGTCAGGATCGCGTCTCTTTTGGGATCGCCATAGATTGGTATCAATCGTTTGGGTTGCAACTTCCGTTTGACGAACTCGCTCAGCCAGAACATCAGATGCTCACAGGACAGAACGAAGACGAATTTACCTCTGTTTCTCAGCAGGTACGCGGTGGCCTCCGCGAAAGATTCGGCCTCGTTGAAGTCTATCGATCTGGTTTCTCTCCTCAGCTTCAATGGACTCGGCATTCCCGTCAGGTGGTGAGGAGGATTCGACACGACGATGTCGAACTGCTCGGCGGAGAAAAGTTCTCTGACCTGAGCGCACGAGGCGTGGTGAACGAACATTCTGCCTTCGAGCGAGTTCATCTTCACCGTCTCGCGCGCCAGCCTGGCCAGAAGTTCGTTCCTTTCGATGCAGTGGACTTCAACGTCGTAGTTCATCGCGAGGTAGGCTGAGACTATGCCGGTTCCACAACCCAGCTCGACGATGCGATCTTTCCTTTTGGGCTTTGTATACCAAGCAAGCAGGCTGGACGCATGCGTGGGCCTGTGTTCTCTGCCAGCGTCCGGAACGAGAACGCATCTGAGGACATCCGGGTCGAAGTCATCTCTCAACGAACTCGACGATGCCAAGTTTCGTCGTCCCTCCGAGGATCTGCGTTTTGGAGAACGTGAATCTGGTGTCTCTGAGCGAAAGCGCTCTCGTGCCTGCGAACACGGACGCGAAGCTGTCTATCACGGAATAACCGCTGGCGGAGAGGGCTACATCGGCGTTGATCTGTGAGCTTCTAACACGGAAGATCGAGAAATTGTCCACGCTCACTCCCGTTTTTCCACTGACCCAGCTGTCGATGATCTCGAGGATTGAGAGATCCGACACAGATATCGCAGTCCCAGTCGAGGCGATCGAGCAGGAACTCATCCTCACACGAGAATTCTGTGAAACCTTCAGCTGCGACATCTTCGAATTCAAAATCATCATGTCGTGACAGTTAGAGATCTCCAGAACTTTGAAATTTGATGAATCTATCCAGATTTTTCTCGTGTTTTCCAGGTTCAGTCGATCTGCTCTGACGTTTTTCAGACCGAAGAGCAACGACCTGCTGATCCTCAGGTTCGTTCTCGACAGATCCACGTCCGAGAGCCAGACGGTTGTCGCACCATCTATCGAGACGTTCGTTTCTATCGTGGCACCCATCACGATCAATCTGCCAGAATCCACAACAGACAGGCTTCCAGGACCTATCAGTTTCGAACCGCTTTGCAGGACGAGTGTTCCGCGCACCAGCAGTTCGCAACCCGCGTTCAACCTCAGGGTGGAACCTGGATTGAGAACCACGGTTTGATCGGCTGGCACGACGACCTTACCGAAGATGCTGTGCTCAGACGAGAGTGAAAAACTGCTGTTGAGGTTCATGACGATGGGGCTTTGAAACTCTGTGAAATTCGTTTCTCCAACGTGCAACGCGGGGAAACTCTCGTTGCCCGCAGCGTCAAGATCGCACACGAAGGCGAACCGCTCTTTCAGCTCGCTCGATCTGGTTTCGTACGTCTGGATCGTTCCATCCTGTACAGTGTAGATCCTGTGAACACGGTTAGAAAGTATCCTCCCTTGTTTGAGCTGTGGTGAAGCTGGTGGTAGAGGAACGACGACGAACCTGTAAGTTTGATCGACGATGTTTGAGCCGCTGTCTCTGCAGACGATCCTGAGTCTCCTTTCACCTGAATGCATGAAAAACGTATCCAATACCAGCCTGTTGTTTCCGGGAGGATCGATCCTCACCCCGTCCAGATAGACGCTGAAACGGAGCATCTGCGGTTCGTCCCAGTCATCCTCAACCGAAAGGTCCAGCACCAGTTTTCCCAATGGAACGTAACTTGGAACCTTCAACCTGACCGAGGGTGGCCTGTCCTTGCTCGCATCGATGTAGAGGTGTATCTTTTCGCCTCTGACCTTGTCCTTGATGGGCGTCAGCACCAGCGTCGTGCTGTAGTTCTTCCTCCAGGGAATGACCAGCTCGGAAGTTGACAGAACACTCTTTTTGCCTTCCATTTCTATCTCGACTTCGTCGTAATCATCGAACCCGAGGATGAACAGTTTTGATCCCTTGAACTGGTAACTCACCGAGGCGAGTAAAACACAGCTTGCCAGCAACAATAGGAAAGTGATCTTCTTCATGTTGCGAGCTCCTCTTCGATCATCTGTCGTCTGAACATGCGCGCGTACAGTCCATCGAGGTTCATGAGCTGTTCGTGTGTGCCGATTTCAACGATCCTTCCCTCGTCGAGAACGATTATCAAATCGGCATCTCTCAGCACCTTCAACCTGTGCGTGATGATGATCATGGTTTTGTCTCTGAACTGATTCCTCAGCGAGTCTATGATCTTCTCCTCCGTTTCGGGATCAACCGCGGAGAGACAGTCGTCGAACACGAGCACATCCTTGTTGGTGTACAGCGCTCGAGCGATAGTAACCCTTTGCCTCTGTCCACCGGAAAGCGTGACACCCCTCTCGCCAACCACTGTGTCGTAACCTTCAGGGAATTTCATTATCTCGTCGTGGATAGCAGCCAGCTTTGCACACGCGATGACCCTTTCCATGTCGATGCGTTCCTGCGCGAAGGCTATGTTTTTCTTTATCTGATCCGAGAACAGGAAGGATTCCTGTGGCACGAAGGCTATCAAACTACGCACGTTTTCAGAGCTTATGTCGTTTATGTCCACATCGTTGATGAAAATCTTACCACGCTCGACTGGATACAGTTTCGCGAGCAGTTTCACGATGGTGGACTTACCACTACCCACGGTGCCGACGATTCCCACCATTTCACCTTTCCTAATAGAAAAACTGACGTTCTTCAGCACGTTCCTTTCGGTGTCAGGATATCTGTACGTGAGATCTTCAAACCTTACCGATTCGATGCGGTCTATCCTGACGGGATGTTTCGGCTCTTCAACCTGCGGCACTTCCTTCATCACCTGCATGATTCTCTTGTATGAAGCCCTACCACTCTGAACCACGTTCAGAACCCATCCCAGTGCCATCATGGGCCAGGTCAACATACCTAAATAAGAGTTGAAGGCGATGAACTCACCGAGGCTGACCTGACCGCGCACCACCATGGGACCGCCGAAGAGGAGCGCGAACACGTGTGCGAGAGAGGCCAAAAACGTCATCAAGGGGAAGAACACCGACGAGACCTTCGCAAGGGATACTCCTGCCCTGTAACTGTTCCAGGACCGGTTTTGGAACATCTGTGAGAACTTGTCGTTCGCAGCGAAACTCTTGACGATCTTTATGCCTGAAATCGTTTCTTCAGTCAGCTCGCTCACTGCGGAAAACTGGTTCTGAACTTCCATGAAGCGTTTGTGGATGATCCTTCCAAAGAAGAGTGCGACCAGCGCGAGTGCCGGTAAGGGGATGGATGCGAGCCAGGTCAGTTTCCAGCTGACGGTTCGACCCATGAACAGAACGGTCATGACTGCCATGAAAGTAGCGTCGACCGTCATGACGACGCCCTGAGCGAGCGCCATTCTAACTGCCTGAAGGTCGTTCGTGAATCTGGCCATCAGATCGCCGCTCCTGGTCCTGTCGAAGAATCCTAAGGAGAGTGAGAGGAGTTTGTCGAACAGCACTCTTCGGGTGAGATATTCGAAGCGCCTCGAATTGCCTATGATGAAGTACCTCCAGAGGAAACGCATGATGGCGATCGCGATCGCAATTCCAACGATCCAGCCAACCATCACCGTCACGAAGTTCATCGAAGCTTGTGGGGATTTTAAGTGGTCCACCACCTTGCCTGTGAACCTTGGAATGTACAGCTGAAGGAGATCCACGATGATCAAAACCAGTATGCCGGCAAGGTATCGAGGCCAGTATTTCTTCACAAAATCTCTGAGCACAGCATCACCTTCTAACGAACTTCCTCATTCTCTCGATTCCCTTGATCAGGTTTTCTTCGCTCGTCGCGAACGAAAGCCTTGCGAATCCAGGCGCGTTGAACGCAGAACCCGGTACCAGCGCCACGTGCGCTTCCTGCAACAGCTGTGTGCAGAAATTCACATCGTTATCATCGAACTCGCTCACGTTCACAAGCACGTAGAACGCTCCACTCGGTCTGACAAAACTGAACCCAGATTCTTCTAGGAGCTTGCAGACGAGGTCTCGCCTCTGTTTGAATTTTTTGAACATATAACTCGTATCCACCTCGAAGGCTTTGAGGGCTGCGTACTGGGCGATCGTGTTCACGTTCGAGGTGGTGTGCGCCTGTACCTTTGCGGCCGCTTTGGCGATCTCGATCGGTGCCACGAGGTAACCGACACGCCATCCGGTCATCGAATGGGATTTCGAAAACGCGTTCACGAGCGCGACGTTCTCTCCACCTGCGATGGCGTACATGGAGGCGTAATCATTATCGTACACCAGACAATCGTAGACCTCGTCAGACACAATGAAGATGTTTTTCTCGATCGCCAGGGCGTGTATCTTCCTCAACAGCTGGGCATCGTACACGACGCCTGTGGGATTGTTCGGGCTGTTCAGCACGATCACTTTCGTCCTGGGAGTGATGGCGCGTTCTATCTGTTCCACACTTGGTATGAAGTTGCTTTCAAAACTCGTCTTGACGTGCGCGGCGTTGCCACCCAGCATACGAACCATCGGTTCGTAACTCACCCAGCAAGGATCTATGATCAGTACATCGTCGCCTTCTTCCACGAGTGCGGCGAGACAGTTGAAGATCGCCTGTTTCCCGCCGTTGGTCACGATGACTTGTTCTGGACTGCACCGCACGTTGTGTTTTTTCGAGACGTAGTCGGCGATCTTCTCTCTGAGCTGTGGGATTCCGGAAGAATCTGTGTATTTCGTGAAACCGGCTTTCAGAGCTTCTATCGCCGCCTGGACGATGGGTTCAGGGGTTGGAAAGTCTGGCTCACCCGCCGTGAGGTTGACGACGTCGATGCCTTTCTGTTTCATCGATTGTGCCAGCGCGTTGATTTCGAGGGTTTTAGAACCAGCGATGCCCTTGATCCTTTTTGAAATCATCGTGCAACTCCTCCTCTCATTCTTCGGCTCTTTCTCCTCTTCTCACGAAGCCCATGGTCGTGTACGACAGAACCAGAAAGACTATGGAAAAGATGAACAGAGATCCATAGCCAGTCAGATCTATGAAAGCACCTGCGAGCGGAGGCGCCACGATGTTGGCAGCCATCGAAAAGAAATAGTAAAGTCCTGTGTAGCCACCAACTTTTTCTGACCTGGTCATGTCGACCACCATGGGCAGAGAATTCACGTTCACCAGTGCCCAGCCAGCGCCACTGATGGCAAAGATCGCGTAGAACAAGTAGAGGAGTGTGCTCTTGGGAAGGAAACGTGACATCAAAACTGCCACCAGCAGGCACACGACCATGATAGTCAGTCCGAGCCTTATGGTTTTCTTTCTACCGAGCCTCGCACCTATGAAACCTGCAGGTAGTGCGAACACCATGAAGACAAGTGAGAACACGCCCAGAACGAGCGCCCCCGTGCTCTCGCCAATGTTCATGTGGAACTTCGCGTAACTGGTGAAGAAGGTCTCTACCGCGTTGAAACCGACGAACCAGAAAAAGATGGAAAGGAGCATCATCAGCAGACTCTTTTCCTCGGAAGCGAACACATCCTTCAGGTTTTCTACCAGCTCGGAGGAACCTTTCTTCATTGTTTCGATGACGTTCAATTTTTCCATCTTGGCCCTGTACTGTTCGGGTTCCTGGATGAACATCACCACCAGCAGGTTGGCCAGCAGCATCAGCACAGCGCCCACGATGAAAGGATAGGCCTTGTTGGCATCATACAGGGGCTTACCTCCAAAGTAAGCCAGTAAGGCTCCGAGGCCTCCCATGAAGTTGATGATCCCGTTCGCCTGGCTTCGCTTTTCGGAAGGAGTTATGTCAGGCATGAACGCGATCAGGGGTGATCTGAACAGCGCCAAGGAGAAGTTCATCAAGATTATGACGAACATCATCAAAGCGAGAGAACCAGAGTCCTTGCAGAAAGGGATCAGCGCGAAGAACATGGCACCCAGTGGAGCGCCCAGGAGTATGTACGGTTTTCTTCTTCCAAGCTTCGTCCTGGTCTGATCGCTCAGCGTGCCCATGTAGGGAAGCATGAAGATCGCAAAGAGATTGTCGATGGTCATGATGAAGCCTATGATGAACGATGGCAGGGCGAAGTCTTTCAGAAAGATCGGAACATAGGCGTTATACAGTGGCCACAGGACACTTATACCGAAGAACCCAAGCCCCAGAAGGTAAATCTTCCAGTATTTGAACTCTTTCAACCGGCTCACCCCCAGATTTGCTCTCTCAGCCATTTCATCGTCCGCATCATGGATGGCCCATCGTGTATGAGGTTCTTTCCAGCCTCTATTGTGGATTCTATCAGTTTCATGTCCCAGTTCCAACCTCTCGATGCGACGAGCTCTTGCGGGTCGATGGGATATTCAGGTTCATGAAAGAAAATGACGAACCTCGGTCTTCGTGAACTCACTTCGTCCAGAGGGGGTACGAAGAACGCTTCGTTGACGTTCGAAAAGATGTTTTTCAGTCCTGCGTATTCAATGACGTCGTTCACGAAGCTCATACCACCGACGGTTCTCAGATGCCTCCCGAACCACAGCTCCACATAGGCGGAAGGTTTGTCTTGATAGGTTTCACAACCTTCCAAAAACACCCTCTGCCATTCCATGACCAGTTCACGCGCAGCTTCCACGTCGTTCAAAAGACCACCCAGCAGCACCACGTTCTCCCACACGCCGTTGATGCTCCTTGGCAAAGGCAGGACGAAGACGGGAAAACCCTTCTGGATCAGATCGAGCGCCAGCCTCAATTGAACACCCGTGGTCGTGAGGATCAGATCCGGTTCGAGCGATCTCAGTTTCGAAAGATCGACGTTCAGATAGTCTCCAACCACCTCGGCATTGAGGTTTCTCACGTACCGTGCACAGTACTTCGACACCCCCACCACGCGGCTGCCATAACCCATCTCAAAGATTGTTTCGGTGAATCCTGAGACCAGGCTCACGATTCTCTCGATTCTGTCGGAAAGTTCAACCTTTTGCATGAGAGGTTCGCAGTAGATCTTCACGTACTACACCTCTATGTTGAAAAACTTTCGTGCCAGCAGCCCTATGAAGAACGAAACGGCCGCGACGCCCATGCTGATCGAGAGCATCTCCAGGAAGTTCTTCTTGAAGTTTTCTTCTTTGACCACGGACACGAAGAAGGTGAAGACGAATATCACAAAAATCGCGTTCGCTATGGTCCAGCAGAGCGACACAATGGGACGGTTCAGAACGATGTATGGAAAGACCAGAAACAGTACCGTGATCAGGTACGCGATGCCGGTGTAGAGGGCGGACCTCAAAGGCTTCTTGTTTCCACCTTCAGACTTCCGCGACAGATAGTCCGATGCGGACATGGAGAGTGCCGCGGCGAGTCCCGTGATGATACCGGACAGCGCCACTATCTTTGCGTTCTGTATCGCTAACGTTAAACCTGCGAGCGCGCCCGTCAGTTCCACGAGCGCGTCGTTCAGACCAAGAACCATCGAACCTATGTACTCGATCCTCTCTTCGTCTATAAGCTTGAGCAACAATTTTTCGTGTTCCTCTTCGTCGCTCAGCAGTTCCGTTTGCCCGATGTCGCTGTACTTTTTCTGAGCCTTTTCTTCGCTCTGCTCCATCAGCTTCAAGGTGAAGGTTATACCTAAAAGCTTCACGAGGAAAAGATAGAAAATCACCTTCCACCAGCTCGGTGTTATGTCGGTCTGCGTGAAGTTTTTCAGCTTCCTGTAGTGCGCCAGCTCATCTTTCGCGATCTTCGAGAGAACTTCTGAGTTCTTCTCATCCATTCTGGCAAGTTTTGAATAGACTATGTATTCAGTCATCTCTGCCTTCTGCATTTTTAAGAAGACGGCTTTATCATCGCTCGATCCCAAACTTTTCCCTCCCATTCAAATTCTAAATCTAATTCGTTGAACGAACAACTCCAGGAGTCTGGAACCGTGTTTTTTCTCAAAGCCTAATGAATGATTTTGATCCATTTTTGTGTTAAAATCGAGAAGGGGTGATAGAATGCCTGAATTCGTCAATCCTTTCAGTGGAAAAGTTCCCGACAGGAAGCTCACACTATCAGAACTCATCCGTGCCATAAGGTTGAACATCGCTGCCGAGCACGAAGCGGTCCATCAGTACATGGCGATCGCCGATGCGACGGATCATCCGCTGGCCAGAAAGGTCCTCATCGACATAGCCAACGAAGAGAGGGTGCACATCGGTGAGTTCACGAAGCTTCTGGACATACTCACGAAAGACGAAACCAAGTTCATGGAAGAAGGGTTCAAAGAGGTCGAACAACTAATGGCTGAAGGAGACGATGAGGAACCAACCGTTGGTTCGCTGAAAGAAGGTGATTGACGTGGCGAACAGGTATTTGATGCAGGAAGAGGCACCAATAAGTGAGGAACTGTGGAAGCTGTTGAACGAATCCCTGCTGGAACTCGCGAAGGCGAACCTCACGGGAAGGAAGATTTTGAACCTCGTTGGACCGCTCGGTGTCGGTGTCAAGCAGGTTTCTTTTGCAGACGAAAAGCTTGAGAACGGTGTTTTCGTCTCGAAGAGTCTGCCACTCTACTATGTGCATAAAACGTTCGAGCTCTCCGTGAGGGATATCGCCGCGTTCGAAAGAGAAAAGGTCACGATCGATCTTTCGGATTTCACCAGGGCGGTGCTGGAATGTGTTCAATTCGAAGAGAAGCTGATCTTCCACGGCATAGCTGACCAGAAGGGGCTCTTGAGCCTAGCAAGTGTGGAAGTGAACTTGAGCGACTGGAAGAAGGTTGGTCAGGCGGCAGAGGACATAATTGCGGCGATCACGAAGCTGGATGAGGCGGGCTTTCACGGTCCTTATCTGCTCGCGCTGTCTCCTGACAGGTACAACAAACTGTTCAGAAGGTACGAAAGTGGCAACCAGACGGAGATGGAACACCTGCTCACGATGGTCAAAAAGATCTACAAGGCACCCATCTTGCAGAATTCCGGAGTGCTGATCTGCGATTCTCCGCTCTACGCTTCTCTGATCCTCGGTCAGGATCTGTCGATAGGTTTCATCGGTCCGAAGGACCACACTCTGGAGTTCTACGTTTCTGAGAGCGTAGCGTTGCTCGTGAAAGAACCCAGTTCGATATGCGCACTGAGGGGCTGATCAGCCCCTCTTCTTTCTCCTCGAGATGGTTCTCAGAAGGTTGATCGCTTCCTGACGCATCTTCGTGAAATCTTCGATCATGTTCCTCGCTTCGAGCTTGATGTCTTTCAGCCTAACCATGGCGAGCACGATCTGCGCCGGGTCTTCTTTCAGGCAGAAACCTTCGTATTTAGGAAGGTATCTTTCGAGGAACCTCTTGCTCTTCGAGCTGTTCAGAGAAATGAACGGTGAGCCGGTCAGAGACGACAGAAGACAACCGTGCAGACGTTGCGATACAACGAGCGAGGAAGAAAGAAGGTCTTTCAAGGGTTCATGGGAGACTGGCAGTCTGTATTTTTTTGCCATTTTCAGACACGCAGGCTCGTCCTGAGGGCTCAGTGGGACGAGGATGGGTTCGAAGCCATAGAGCTTCGCCGATTCTATTATCAGATCGAGGTCGAATTCTTTCTTCAGGCACAGACTGATTTTTTTCTGTTTCTCCTGAGGTTGTAGATATTCCACAGCCCCGATCGCAAGGTCTGTTCCGAGAAAAGCATTCTTCGCACCGACGAGTCTGGCGTACCTGTAACTCACCCTGTCGCGGGCGATGAAAAAAACGTTCTTGCTGCGCAGGATGTTCCTCACGAGGCATCTGGAGATCCCGTGCTTCAGAGGTCCCAGGCTGTTCGCAAGGAGCAGTACAGGTTTGTTTAAGATCAGCGCGGCGTAGATTATGGAACAGTAGTAAATCAAACTCTTCAAGCTCGTTTCGTCCTGAAGGATTCCTCCTCCACCGCACACAATCACTTTGCTTCTCAGAATTGCTCCGAGAACCTTTGCAGGGTTGAACCTGTCGATGGGAACTACGCCTGGCCGAGAGAAACTTCTGAGCTTTTCTTTTCTCAGCAGAAGATAGATCCTTTCAAAGCCTGCTTCTTTGAGGATTTTGATGCTCTCTTCGCAGAGCAGTTCGTCTCCAAGGTTGTCGTAGCCGTAATAACCGAACAACGTGGCTGTCATCAAGGAAAAGCATCTCCCCAGCGAGAACTATCAAGTGAATTATACCGGAGGTGTTCGGAGTTGATAAAGGCCCTGAACGATCGGATCGTCGTCATCGGTGCGGAAGGTTCATCGAACGTGACGGCTGTTTTGACTAAAGATGGCGTTGTCATAGTTGACACATCGCTTTTCCCGGAAAAAGCCCGGAAAGTGAAAGAGCTCGTGAACGACTTTTTCAAAAGGCCGATCGGTGTCGTTGTGAACACGCACTATCATCCAGATCACACCTTTGGAAACGTCGCTTTCGAAGAATTCAAAATAGTCTCGAGTGAGCTCACGAAGTCATTCATGGAATCGTTCGACGAAGAGTACCTGTCGAAGTTGCCATCGATCGATAAGATCGTCACCCCCAACTTCCTGTTCGATGAAGAATACGAGGACAGGAACCTGCTGATCAAAAGGTTGGGTGGTCACACACCCGATTCTTCCATCATCTTCTTCAAGCAGGAAAGGCTCGTGGTCACGGGCGATCTGCTGTTCAACGGGTTTCATCCCGAAATCGTTGCCGACAGCGATCTGGATGCGTGGATCGACGCTTTGAAATTCATCGAGACGTTGAAACCAATCTGGATCGTTCCAGGTCACGGTGAGATCGCGAATACGGAGAGTCTCAGGGCGATGGAGCGTTATTTGATGAAAATGAAGAGGCTCATCGAGGGAGCTGTGAACCTTCAGGACGTCATGTCGGACGAGAATTTTTCGAAGAGGAAGTTTCCAGAGCTCTTCGGATGGAGCCTGGAGAACCTTCTGCATCAGCGCGGGAGCTGAAAGTAATCGTCTGTCCTCGCGTTGAGCACCAGTTTATTGATCTTCACGCTTATCTTCTCTTCTTCGGACGGGCTGAGTATCTCGATCGATTTCAACTGTGAGTCTCTGATTTCGAGTCTCACTTTGATGGGTTCTTCCACCTGCTGCGCCACGAGTTTTGAAAATGTCAGGACGAGATAGCCATCTTCCGACCTCACACCGACCAGAGGTGTTTGCAACAATCTGAGTGCTGACAGAACAGATTGCACTATGTAAACGGTTGGTATGTCGATAGTTTCAAAGTCTTGCGATGTTCCGGTGCCGAACACGAGCCTCTTGATGCGTGAGAGATACATGAACGACAGATTCGAAAGAAAATCTGGTTTCTTCACAAGAAAATAAAAGTCCTCAAGGTTCCTGACCACGAGCAAACAAGATGTGTAAAAAATCCTGTTTTCACCGTTCTGCTTTATTTCCGCCGTCAGATCGAAATCCACAACGAAGTCCCTGACGCCTGCCAGCTGCTCGACAAGATCGAAGAGATAGTTTGCGGAGAAAGAGAGTACCGAGCAAACGACGAGCAAAGCGGTGAAGTATTTTTTCATACGCCGTTCGTTTCCCTTATTGAATAGAGTCTCTGCTTCGGACTCACTATTTCCGTGATCCTCACGCCGAAGTTTTCGTCTATGACGACAACCTCTCCGCGCGCTATCAACCGGCCGTTGACAAGCACGTCCACAGGCTCACCGGTGAGTTTGTCCAGTTCTATGAGCGATCCGACCGTCAGATCCAAGACCTGCTTCAGGGTCATGCGCGCCCTGCCGAGTTCCACAACGATCTTCAAAGGCACATCGAAGAGCAGCTCGAGCTTCTGCTGGATCTCAGTTGGTTGCAACGGGACCTCCGCTTCAGCCGGTGTGAACTCTTCGAACTTCGCAGGCTGAACCTTGACTTTCTCTTGCTTCTTTTCTTTCGGAAAGAGCTTTTCGTTGACTTCTCTGAGGGCTGTCAGCTGTGCGAACAGCCACAGACTGGACGGGGAAGAGTTTTCCATTTCCACCCGGCACTCAGCGCACACCAGGAGTTCTGTGGGATTGAAGAGCATGCTGATCTTTTCGATATCGTCCACGGGCTTGATGTCGAGTTTTGCCAGAGAAACTTTGCCTTTCGCCTTTTCAGCCAGGAGCGTCAGGCTCGCACCGATCATCTGGTTCAACGCTTCGTTCAGTGCGCTGAGCTTTATATCGTCAATGTTCTGATCGGTGGGTTCACCCGAGCCACCCATCATGAGATCGACTATCCTCAGCACCAGCGACGCGGGCATCGCTATGGATATGTTCAGTTGCAAAGCTTCGCTGAGCTTGATGTTGGCAAGGACGATCCTTTCTGTCGCCTTTGTGATGAAGTCTTTCAGAGACGTCTGCGTTACTTGAGCGATTTTTATCCGCGTTTCTCTCCCAACGATCATGCCGAGAGCGGAAGAAGCGGGATCGAAGATCAACGTGACTATGCTTTCTATCGTCTTCTTATCCTCTTCCGGGAGCGATTCTGAAAAGCTTTTCAGCAACGCGTCAAGTTCGTCCTGAGAGAGGAAATCGCTCATTCTTCCACCTCCGGTTCGATGATCTTGGTGATCCTCACAGCCCTGTAGCCTTTGTAAGTTCCGGGTCTCGCCAGAAACTTGGGCTTACCCTGAACGTTCACCACGATGTCTTCGTCTTTGTGGGACTTCAATCTGATCACATCCCCAACTTCCAGTTCCAGCACTTCCCGCACCGTCAGAATCGCTTCGCCGAGCACCGCACTCAAAACGGTGCTCATCTGGTTCAGGTTGGTCAGCAGATCCTTTTGCAGTTTTTCGGAAATCTGTTCTTTCTTAGCCACCTTGAACCAGTTACGGGAACTCAATCGGTCCATGAACGGTTCCGTTAGAGATGACGGCCAGCATACGTTCATGAAACCTTCAGTCTTTCCAATGGTCAGGAAGAGGGAAACCAGAAGGACCATCTCGCTCGGCGGGGCTATCTGTACGAACTGCGGATTGTTCTCGATGCTCTCTATCGTCGGCGAGAAACTGAAGACGTCGCTCCATGCCTGTGCCAGGTTCGCAAGGATGTTCATGATCTCCTTTCTCATGATGCTTATCTCTATCTCTGAAGGGGGTCGCTTGACGTTCGGAATGCCAGGTCCTCCGAGGATCAGATCCAGGATCGTGTAAAACAGCTCGAGGTTCATTTCGAGAATCGCACTACCAGCAAATTCGGGAGCCGAAAAAACAACTATGAACGCTGGGGCTGGCAAAGACCTTATGAACTCTTCGTAGGTGATCTGGTCTATGCTCGCCAGGTTTATGCTCACGAAGGTTCTCACTCTACCAGACAGGTAAGTTGAGACCGAGCGCGCGAAGTTCTCATGTATCATGTCGAACACGCGGATGTGTTCCTTCGAAAATTTGCTTGGTCTTCTGAAATCGTAGACCTTGACCTTCTTTTCTTCCCGCTTAATTTCCTCGGCCGAGAGTTCTCCAGATTTCAGTGCCTGCAACAGCCGATCTATTTCATCCTGGCTGAGGATGTCGGACAAGCACCATCACCCCTTCACTCGACGGAGCTGATGGCCTTTATGTACAGATAGACCCCTATGACTCCGAGCCTTTCTCTCTCACCCGTGAACCCGGTGACCTCGTTCACCATGGCTCGTATCTGTTTCTTGAGCAGTTCTATGCCTGCGGCCGTGTTGAGCTCCGATTTCTCCTTGCTCAGGAATATGAGCATGAGACTGTCCATGATCATGTCTCTGCGCTCCGCGATCGCGGCCCGGCACGCATCGCTCGCCACCGTCAACGTTAAAGAATCTATCACGGCCACTTCCTTTCCACCCTTGAGCATGAACGTTGTGTAGGTGCCGGGTTGAATGACCACTGCCTTGATCTCGGTTGGGGCTTGCTGAACTGTTTGCTGTTTTGGCTGTGTCAGGTTCGTGCCCAGCAGCATGATCGTGACAGCGGTTGCACCAATGGCAACAACGGCCGGAACGATGATCGACATCAGTAAACCACCTATGCCCCTCTTCTTGGTTTCCTTGACCTCTTCGTCAGCCACTCGTCATCACCTACTTTGCCCTCTCGCGTTTTATGAGTATGTCTATCCTGCGGTAAACGTTCCGCAACTGGTTCAGACGGGCTTCGTAACGATTATCCAGCTCGCTCATCGAGGCTGTGTACTGCTCTCTCGAGATCTCTCCGGCTCTGAATTTTTCCAGGAGCAGGTTCCTTTCGATCTCTATTTCTTTCTGGAGAGTCTCTATCTCTTTTCTTATCGGCCAGTCTCCCATTCCTATAGGGTAGAACCTCTGAGGATCGTAGAAGTAGTCCGGGTCAAACCTGCCCGCCCTGACGTCTGCCAGTCTTTCAACAGCCCTGCGACGTTTCAATTCGTCCGTAAAAAATTGTATAACACTCGCGGCCCTCGCACTGCTCAAATGCCAGTTCGAAACGTAGATGGAATCTGCCGGGACCGGCCGATCGTCGGCATAGCCATAAACCTGTATCACGTTCGTCGTGTGCTCGATGATCAGAGAACCAATCCTTCCGAGCAACGTCTTCGCCTCGATTGTGAGCTTGGCACTCGCGGGCTCGAAGAACGCCATGTCCTGCATGATTATGACCGTACCTTCGTCCCTTTCCTGTATCGTGATCTTGCCCTTGTATTCTTCGGCGATCCTCATGAGTTCTTCGTAAACTCCCCGTCTTGAGGTGATGAGGGGTTCCTCTGCCAGGCTCTTTCCGCCCGTCAGAACGCTCGGTGGCATTCCCGTGAGAGGTGATCTCAGACCGACAGTGATCTGCTGGAACTTTCCGGGACTTATTGTGGACATGGAGAACAAAAGCACGAAGAACGTCAAAAGCAGTGTCACCATGTCACCGTAGGTGGTGAGCCAGCTCGCCTTCGGTGCCTCGTAGCTTCTCTTCTTTCGAGGCATCAGGCAGCCTCCCTGCCGAGCGAAGCCTCGTAGGCCGCCTTTTCTTCAGCGGTGAGGAAGGATTTGAGCTTTTCTTCCAGAATCCTCGGGTTTTCTCCTGCCTGAATGGAGAGCACGCCCTCGAGGATCATCTGTTTCTGTCTCAGAATCTTTATCGCCCTCCTTCCGAGCTTCTCACCCATAGGTAAGAACACGGCGTTCGAGAGGATCGAACCGTAGAAGGTCGTGACCAGCGCGACAGACATGTTCGGCCCTATGGTTTCTGGGTTGTTCAAAGTCCTCAACATACCTATCAGACCGATGAGCGTTCCTATCATTCCGTACGCGGGGGCAAAAGATCCTGCCGAATCCATCATCGCCTTGTTCGCCATGAGGTCTTCTTCTATGAGGTCCATCTCGGCTTCCATCATGCTCTTCAAAAGTTCAGGATCCGTACCATCTATCACCAGCTGCAACGCTTTTTTCATGAAAGGATCATCGATCTCGTTCAGGTTCTCTTCCAGGGAGAGCAAGCCTTCCCTTCTCGCCTTCTCCGAAAAAGACACGAGCGTTCTCACGAGTCCGATGTTGTCGATCTTTGGTTCTTTGAACGTGGACATGATCACACTGAGGATTCTAAAGCTTCTTTCCTTAGGGTGCGAGGCGATCGTGGAGGCCAACGCGCCGCCGATCGTTATGAACACGGATGGCAGGTCCACGAAGGCGGATGGAGCAGATTTTCCGATGAATATGCCAAAGAATATCATTCCGAAGGCCATCAACACTCCAAGGACCGTCGAAAGATCCACACCTCATCCCTCCCTCTCGTGAGGGATATACCTGAGCAAATCGAGCACCGGATAGGCTTGCTTTTTGTATTCTATCACTCGGCGGACGACCTCTTCGACGCTTTCTTGCACGATGTATTTTTTGCCGTTGAAGAGCGTTATCGTCGTGTCCGGTAGGGCTTCAACTGTTTCTATCATCTCGGCGTTGAGCACGAACCTCTGGCCCTTGAGGCGCGTCAGCCAGATCATCGCGCATCACCTTATCTCCTCAGTGCAACGAGTTCGCCGAGTATGGTGTCGGCGGTGGTTATGACCCTCGCGTTCGCCTGAAATCCCCTCTGAGCGATGATCATCCGTGTGAACTCTTCCGCGAGATCCACGTTCGACATCTCGAGCGCGCCAGGGATGAGTGTGCCTCTGCCACCACTTCCCGCGGTCCCTATCTGTGCCAGTCCACTGTTCGCAGACGGTAGATACAGCGAGTTGCCAACCTCAGTCAATCCCGCAGGGTTGTTGAAGACCGCGAGCGCTATCTGTCCGAGTACATCGGTCAAACCGTTGCTGAAGGTGCCTATTATCTCACCGTTCTCGTTTATGGCGAAAGATTGCAACATTCCCAGGGCGTTTCCGTTCTGCCAGGTGAACGAAGCGCTGTTGGCGCCGGCGAACTGGGTGAGTGCTGTAAGATCGAGGTTGATCTTCACAGTGCCATCACCCATGTGTGAGGCGTCGAACTGGATGGTTCTCATTTCGGTGTTGCCGACGGTGAAGTCAGTTCCATCCCAGTTGAAACCGTACATGACCGTGATGCGTCCAGAATCGTTGAAGTTGATGATACCACCTGCATAGTCTTCGTTGCTGTTGGCATCGATATAAGTTATGGGTTCACCGCTCGCTGTATAAACTCTCCAGATCCACGCGTTGTTCATGCTGTTGAACTTTCCGAGTCTGATGAACTCGATGTACAGAGAATACGGATTTCCGAGCGTGTCGTAGACCTGAACTGCGGTCACGTACCTTGGACTGTTGAACTGCGCCGTGACAAAGTTGGAAGGATTGTCGGATTCGTAGAATCTGATCTCACCGGCGGTGGGGATGGTGATCTCGGCACCAGTACCAATGCTTGTTATTTCACTTCCTGTTCCTCCGGTTTCTACTGCAGCTTCGACCACCCTTCCAAACTGGTTGATCACGATGTAACCACTGGCGATCTGGTTGTTGCTTTCATCGTACACCTTCCAGGTGTATCTCTGATTCTCCGCGAACGGATCGTCCTGAGCTTCGATGTCAACCTCAGTTTTTGAAAAGACAAACCTCACCGTGTGCTGTTTACCCTTGTCGTCCGTGACGGTCATGGAAAAAGGAAGTATTCCAGAAGTTGAGTTCAAATTACCTTCCATCCTCGCAGCGGTCGTTGCCCTCGCTGGCATGGTCATTCCCGCACTTATGACTATGTCTCCTATTGGCTGGTTCGTGTCGACGTAGCGTGAGCCTGTGATCGGATCCTGTATGGCGCGCCAGCCCTGAACCTTCAAGCCTGTAGAGGCATGGATCAGCGTGCCGTTCATGTCCACGTCGAGCGCTCCGGCGCGCGTGTAGTAATAACCGCGACCATCGCTGAGCACGAAGAACCCATCACCCTGTATCGCGAGATCGAGTTTTCTACCCGTGTTCTGGAACGAGCCCTGCGTCATAACCTTGTCCACGGTTGCGAGCTGTGAACCGAGCCCAATCTGTATCGGGTTGGTACCTCCAACGTTGTTCTGTGGGGCGCGTGCGGCCTTCAGAGTTTGGAGCAAAGCGGTTTGAAAGGTGACGCGCGAACCTTTAAAACCAACAGTGTTGACGTTGGAGATGTTGTTACCGATCACATCCAGTTCGTACTGGAAGTTTCTCATACCAGAAACGCCACTGAACATCGAGCGCATCATGGTGATTCATCCCTCCTGTGAAATTTCGATAACGGATGTCAAGGGATACTCTCTTCCGCTCACGTACACGAAGATCTGGTTGTTTTTGAATTTGACAGACTCCACAACGCCTGCTTGCACACCGCCTATCGTCACTTCACCGCTCGAGGTGATCTTGCTCACCGTGTAGGTGTAGGTGCCATCGGCTACGGGGAAGCCTGAATCGTCCTTCGCATCCCACACGTAGGCGTGAACGCCCACATCGAGCACGCCGCTCGTAGCTTGCTTAACGAGGTTTCCGTTCGAGTCGTAGATCCTGACAACTACGGGTGCTTTTTCGTCGAGCTCGAACACGATGCTTTCAGCTTGCTGATTGGACACGATGATCTGGTTCGACTGCACCACGACGTGTTTTCCGATCAGCGAAGCGGCCTGTGCCTGGAGTGCTCCCTGCTGAAGCTTCAAGAAATCCTGTATGGACTTGGTCATGTTGGTGATCTGTTCGAGCGTGGAGAACTGGGTGAGCTGTGCGATGAACTCTCTGTTCTCCATGGGTTCCAGAGGGTTCTGGTTCTTGAGCTGTGTGACGAGTAAAAGCAGGAACGCGTTTTTGTCCAGTTCTTTGCTCGCCGTTCGCTGAGAAGAAACGTAGAAACTGGTGTAAGGATCAATCGGATTTATCATCTTCATCGCCCTCCCTATGTCTTTGCTGGCGCTGTTGCTGGTCTTCGAACTGCTGATTCTGCTCCTTTTCTTCGCCGGTCTGTTCCTGTTCGAACCTCGGGTTCATCCTGACTTCGATCTGCTCGACCTTGAAACCTAGACTGGATAGTCTGGAGATCAATTCCTTAGAACTGTTTTCGATGAGTTCTCTGGCTTCCGGTGTGGAAACTTTCATGAGGATGGTCAATCTGTCCTGCTGTTTGACGAGCTCTATTTCGAGCTTTCCGAGCGATGGTGGTGAAAGCTGAATTTCGGCCTTCTCCGTGAAAGTGTCTCTGAGCTGTTTGATCGTTTCAACGATGGTTTGAAGATTGTCAGAGCCTTGTTCTCGCTCCACTCTCAGAACCACCTGATCGATGCTTTTTTCTTCAACTTTGATGTGCTGAATGGCTGGCTGTTCATGTTCGTAGGCTTTCTTCGCCAGCTTGCTGTTCAGAGCTTCCTTCAGCTGTTCGGCACTCTCGATCCTTTCGGTTTTCACCTGGAGCGGTTCCTGATCGATCTGTTTGATCTCTTTCGCGATTGTGAGCTTGAAGGTCTCTATCTTGATCGGCTCTGTGACTTTGATCGTCTCCGGAAGTTCCCGTTTCACGTGCCTGAGCTGGGTCGGTTCGCTGCTCACTTTTTCCACGTAGCGAGAAAGGTTGTCGACAATCAACCTCACCTGTGTAGCGCTCAGTACTGCCACGGGCTGGGTTTTAGATTGAACGAGTGAGGGACCTGTTTTCGTTGAAGAATCGCTCTTCACACCGTTCGATTCGATCTGAACCTGCTGTGCGAAGAGCACGATCCTGTGTCCAGCCGGCTTGATCATTTCTGCTTCTATAGACTCGCTCTCGGGTTTCGTATCTGAAGTTTTTGGGATGTTCTGTATCGAGGCTTTCTTCAAAAGCTGGTTCTGTTCGGTCTCTTTCTCTCCCTTCAGCTCAATCGGGTGGTTTTTCACCTTCAACCGATTCTCTGAAAAGACCGTTGTCAGGTTTTCCTGTCGCGATGATAGTGATTGTGTGAAAAGCTTGGATATCGCTTGTTCATTCGGTGAATTCACATGCATGGGGATGTTGAATGAATTTGCCTGAACTTTTGTATCTTCGGCTTGCGTTTGGATCAGCGTGAGGTTTTGCTGCCGGATCGGCGTGTCGTTTTCAGCCAGAACGCTCTTTCTTACTTGCAACAGATCAACAGCGTGGTGAGTTTCACGAATGGTGAAATTTTGAACGTTTCGATCCGAAGTTTCTTTTTTCTGCGAAGCAGAGCCAGTCTGGGCAAACTGGAACGCTTCAGCACTGCTCTGGTTCACGGTTGTTCTCTGCATGTTTGAAGTATCGTTACTTGAAAACTGAGATGTTTGTTTTTGCACATCGGCCGGCTTCAAAATCTTTGCGTTGTGAACGAGATCACGTTTTAACTGCAAGGCAAACTCGATCCTTTCATTTCGGGAAGACTCAGGATCGGACAATCTGGCCGAATCGACATTTTCTGAATCCTTTTTCTGTTCCGACGCATTGTGATCGTCGCTCGGTGGCTTTATGGAAGAAACTGTTCCCATCTGGTTCGATCGGTTCTGCACCGTGGAGACGTTGTCTTTTGAAAGTTGAACAGTGCGGTTTGCTTCGTTCTGGACCGGATCGTTCCTAGCTTTAGCAGCAGTCTTATCCAGATATTCTTTCGAGCCCTGATCCGTGATTGTTTTGAGAATCAGAGCGTCAGCCTGTTTAGAGATATCTTCTACCGTTACAGAGTTCGAAGGCTTCACATCGTTCTGTAGAACCGGTGGAGTGGTTTTCTTCGAATCTTCCTGTATCGATCCCTGTGCGTTCAAAGCGTTTTGCAGCGTGAAGAAGCCTTCGTTCTGCTGGTTCATGATCCTCTGCTGAACAAGTTTCAAAACTTCTGCAAAGGAGATTGAACCTTTCTTGGCGAAATTGTTATTCTCGACAACGATCTGCATTTGCTCGTTCACAGGTTGGGGTCTTATAGGCTCACCCCCCGAGCGACGAGTCTCTGGAACAGCTGCTCGTTGCGATCTTTCAGCTTTTTCATCAGTTCCTTGATGCGCTCAGGCTGGAGTTTGGAAAACAACACCATCACAGCGTTCTCATCGAGTGATAATGATTCGACCATGTCGAGTATTTCCTCGTCACTCAGCTGTCTGAGGAACTCGATGGACAGTGTCTGGATCGTGCTCGCTTCGATCAAAGAAGAAAGCTGAGCGTTGATCTGTTTCTGTTTTTCCTCGAGCTGCTTGTTCAGCTCGGCAAGTCCCTTGCTTATCATCTCAAAGCTGGCAATGTTGTTCATGATTTCGGCAGCTTTGTTCGGGTTCAACTTTCCAAGTTCGGTGATCACATCCGCTCGAGTAGTTGCATCGAGCCTTAAAAGTGCCAGAGCGATGGACTCAACGGAGTAACTCTCGCTCGCCAGAACTGGAGCGATCGCTGCAGGATCTGCACTCGCGATGGTCTGAGAGACCTTCTCAACGTCTTCGGGAGTTTGCGTCTTTCTCAGTGCAACTTCGAGTTGAAGGTTTTTCTCCTCCCAGGTTCTTTTCATCTCGAGAACCAGTCTTCTTTCGGCCTCGATATTCTGCCTTTCTTTTTCGAGCTGTTCTCTTTCCTGTTTGAGTTGCTGTAACATCTGCTGCACCCTCTCTGTGGTGGCGCTCGCCATCCTTTCGAAATACTGCGAAGGCAGAAGAATCTGCAACGGTTCGTACTTGATGAATCTGTTCACGTAGGGTATCCTCGAAAGGAGGAAAGAAATATAGCTTCTCCAATCTTCTATCGGTCTTATCCCAAGACCCTGAAGCCTCTGAAATTCGAAAGCGAAATAACCGTACACCAGTATGGTGAAGCCTATAATGAGCACTATGGCGAGCGCCTTCAAAAACGCCCGCAGTTTGCCTTTTTTCTTCTCTTTCTCTGGCAGAATCGATCCTCCCAGGAAATTCTTCTCTGAACCCTCCATCGACTCCTAACACCAGCCTTGACAACGCTGATTCGTGTTTTCTTTCGGTCGCGGAGCGTGGTATGGTATTTAGTGTAATGAACGTTCGCGGGGTGGTTCTTACGGTCGGCGTGCTCGATCTCGGTTCGAATTCGTTCATACTGCTCGTTCAGGAAGGAGAGCGAACGGTACTCGAAGAAGTTTACGAAGTGGGGTTGAGATCTGTCGAAGATGAAGAAGAAGCTTTCAGGCTTGCGAGCCGGGTAATATCTCAGATCAAAACGAGGTTTTCTGATGTTCCTCTCTACGCTTTCGGAACGGCCGTGTTTCGCGAAAGGCCTGCGCTGTTCGAAAAGATCCTCAGAGCGTTCGATCTCAACGGGCAGATCTTGCCTGAAGAGGACGAGGCTTATTTCACATACATGAGCGTGGATCCGAGTTTCGAGAAGGACATCACGGTGTTCGACCTCGGTGGGGGAAGTTTGGAGATCGTCAGGAAGGATTGGTTCGTGAGTCTTCCGCTGGGAACACACGTTCTGAACCGTTTGTTTAATCTTTCATTGCCGGACGTTCCCCAGTTCTACGAGGCGGTGAAACACGTTGAGAGCAGGCTGCCAGATTTCGAAAACCCCGTTGGCATAGGAGGTTCCTTCGTTGCGATCGCCGCACTGAAAAACGGCGCGTGGGATCTGAAAACGCTCGATGGGATCGTCCTGAACCAGGCCGATGTTGAATCTGTCTTCGAGCGACTGAAAGGTAACACACTGGAGCAGGTCAGAGACTGGAAAGTGATCCCCACAGGGAGAGAAAGGACGATCGTGGCAGGATGTGCTGTGGCGCTGGCAATAACAAAGCGTGAACCAATGGTTGTGTCGGCGAAAGGTTTCAGGCACACGCTAGCGAGGATGCTGGAAAGAGGAGGGATCGAAAGACCCTGGCGTGCCCGGGGAGATTTGAACTCCCGACCTCCAGATCCGCAGTCTGGCGCTCTATCCAGCTGAGCTACGGGCACGCACTGGCGGAGAGGGAGGGATTCGAACCCTCGGTGGAGGAATTCCCTCCACACTTGCTTAGCAGGCAAGCGCCTTCGACCACTCGGCCACCTCTCCAAGCCAACTCTCATTATAATATAACTTCAAGAAATTGCAAGTGAAGAACTCCATCTTCCTTTCATTTTGCTGAATAATGTTCCTTCATTTGCTTGTTGAACGGCAGGTTCATTATCTC
Organism: Thermotoga sp. Ku-13t; assembly: GCF_011057685.1. Classification (NCBI taxonomy): domain Bacteria; kingdom Thermotogati; phylum Thermotogota; class Thermotogae; order Thermotogales; family Thermotogaceae; genus Thermotoga; species Thermotoga sp. Ku-13t. The sequence goes on from NZ_LNFY01000009.1 coordinate 224,637, forward strand.
ATCGAGTACCATCTGCACCTGTTGGTAGGACCTGGTTCTGACGTCCCTCAACAGGATTTCTTCGAGCACTCTCCTGTCGCCAGAGATGAATGCCTCCAGTGCCCATTCCATTTTCAGAACCCTCGGGAGTAAATAGAACTTCAGTATCCTTTCAGTCAATGGTGGATCGATTTTTTCAGGATGGATTCCATTCTCATCGACGATCACGGGAACTTCCACCACAACGTCATCTGCCAGGTAGGGGATTGTACCTCTGTTCTCAACGTTCAGAACGAGCCGCGTTTTTTCACCGTTCACGATGGCGTTGATGAACGGAACGTGTTGTTCGACGCTTTCACCTCTGATAGGGAATATTTCCGGCCATACTCGAGTCAAACATATCGAAGGGTCGTCCTCCACCTGCTTTGCGAGCTCAATCAGTTTTCTTCTGGTTTCTCTCAGCTGTTCGTAGAACCTGGGCCTCTCGATTTCGTTGTCTATACTGCCGTGCTCGCCGTACCATCTTCTCTTCGTCTCCAGATCGAAATGGTATTTCCACCCACCCGATCTGACCGTATCGCCGATGGGGTACATGCCGTAGAATCTGTACATGTCTATCGCCGCAGGAGAAAAGTCCAGGTCCCAGGGGCTTTTCGATTTCCAGCTCTTCGCGTTCTTCTCGATCCACTCGTCCAGGATAGGATAGGCGTCTTTTCCGTCGTATCTGAACCTGTTCAGGAATATCGCGTGGTTCACTCCTGCGACCTGCCAGTCGAGTCTGTCGATGTCGAGTCCAATCGTTCTGGCGATGTTGAACACGTGTGCGTATCCGTGGCACAGGCCAACGATCCTGACTCTGGTCTGTCGTTTAACGAGTTGCGTTATTTCAAAAACCGGGTTCGAAGTTTGAAGCAGCCACGCATCCGGTGCGACTCGTTCGACAGTCTTAGCTATTTCCAGGTTCATCTTCAAGTGGTTGTAGTTCGAGAGCGTGTAATAATCCGAGACCATGTTCAGCCCGTCGTTGTCTATGCCCCTGTAATAGCCATGTTTTTCTCCGATTTGCCTCACAATCTCGTACTGAACGTAACCATCTTCGTGCCCTTTGGCCCGCGCGAGCGCCGTGTTTATCACAAATTGTGCTCCTTCGAGTGCACGTTCGAGATCACCGGCGCTTTCCACCTCGAACTCCGCGCCGAGTTCGTCTAAATACTTTCTCACAAGAATATGCGTGGCTTTCAGTCTTTCTTCATCTATGTCCATTAGAATCAGCTTTGAGCCGTAAAGTTTTTTCTGGGTGGCGAGATCCCCAACCAGTTTTATGGTGTACCGAACACTTCCAGCACCGACAAAAACGATCTTCAGCATTACTCGTTCCCCCAGAAGATGGTTTCATCACGGTAGGCATTTTAACATGTGGAACGTCTTCAATTTCACGAAGAGGTGAGAGAAGTTCAATTGCTCACGACGATCTTCGAACGGCCCTTCTTGGCCATGTAAAGTCTTTCGTCTGAAAGGCGCATCAGTTCGGCCAGTTCACCACCGTCTTCCGGAAAAGAGGCGATGCCGACGGACGCACTCAAATCGAAAACGAGATCTCCCACTTTTATGGGTTCTTCTATAGCCTTTATGAGCCTTTCTGCGAGGAGCTTTGCCTTTGGTTTTGAACAGTCGTACGCCAGTATCACGAACTCGTCTCCCCCGAACCTCGATACCATGTCGCTCGATCTCACATACCTTTCGAGCCTGCCGGCGACGCGTTTCAAAACCTCATCTCCTGTGTAATGCCCGTACAGATCGTTCACACTCTTGAACTTGTCAAGGTCGAGGAACAGAACACTCAGCGTTTTTTCTTCTCTCTTAGCAAGCAAAAGCATCTTCTCGGCGAACTCTTCGAACATTCTCCTGTTTGGAAGTCCCGTCAGAGCATCGTGGTAGGACATGTATTCAAGCAGCCGGTTCTTTTCCATGAGTTTTCTTTCGAGTTCGAGCCTTTTGAAGATCAAACCGAGCAGATTTGCGAGCATCCTGGTGATGATGACAGAGTTACTGTCAAACGCCTCGCCGCTTTCAAAATTGTCCAGATTCAGCACCAGCCTGAGTTCACCTGCGACTCTCACGGGTATGACGAGTGTGGATTTTACTTTTCTTAGGCTGCCGGCTTCCTTCAACACTTCGAGCCATTCATCCTTCACAACAGTTTCGTCGAACGCAATTACGTCGTCCCTGACGAGAATAACATGATCCTTATCCTTTCCAACCCAGATTTCTTCCTCTTCAACGCTGAAGCTGATTTTCTTGAGTTGTTCGAGATCGTACCCAACCGCCGCAACGTATTTGAATCTGCCCTCTTCTTTCACGAGTATCGAACCGGCCTGGGCGCCGGGTACAATCCTGATGGACTTTTCCAAGGTTTTTTGGTAAACATCCTCTGTTTGCTCGTTCAGGAGCATCGATGCTATCGCGCCTAATTCTCTGAATACCTCCACGCATGCTTCAAGATTTTTTGACATACTTATTCCCAGCCCTTCTTTTCGACGATTCTCAAAAAGACTCCCACAACCTTCGGGTCGAACTGTTTATTGACATCTTCTTTGATGTATTCTATCGCCTGCTGTTCTGGCCACGCCTTTCGGTAGGGCCTGTCGTGTGTGAGAGCGTCGTACACGTCCACAACAGCGAAAATTCTCGCAGCGAGGGGAATTTCTTCTTTTTTCAACCCTCTTGGATAACCGGTTCCGTCGTACCTTTCATGGTGACAGTAGGGTATATTGAGCGCCGGTTTGAGATATTCGATTTTGGAGAGCATTTCGTATGCGTAAACCGGATGCATTTTCATTATTTTCCACTCCTCATCACTCAACCTGCCAAGTTTCCGCAGTATATGATCGAGAACCGCCAATTTACCTATGTCGTGTAGGAGCGCTCCTCTGTAGACATGGACGAGCTCTTCTTCGTTCATGAACTCCTTCGCGATTTCAACGGTCAATGCCGCTATCCTTTTGCTGTGTCCCTCCGTTTCTTCATCCCTCAAGTCTATCGCATAGACCAGAGCTTCGATGGTTTCATCGTACGCCTTGAACAACTCAATGTTGGTTTTTTCGAGCTTTTCGATCATGAAGACTCGTTCTATCGCTATGGCCACCTGTTGAGTAATACCTATCCGCCTCGAGCCTGTGCACCTCGCGGTTCTGGAAGCGATCGTTTGTGTGAACCTATCCGTCAAACCCTTTCCGAGAGAGTATATCAGAACTTTCTTGTTGGGATCGAACAGCAGGACCGCCACAACGTCGGCTCTGACACGTTCAGGCTTTCTTTCAGGTTCGTCGACGTGAGGATCGCTCTATCAATCCTCTGTACAGATTGAAGCTTCTGAAAATTGTTCTTCAGGTTCTCGAACAGTCTTGCGTCCTGCAGAGTCACGAGGAGCTAAGAATAGAGAATCTCGAAAATCACCGAACTGTGAGGATCACAGGATCATCCCTTCGAAATTTTCCTTTATCATCGAGAGCAACTTGATCGTTTCGTTCACGCTGTCGAGCACGACTTTGAGTTGCGCAAAGAAGTTCTGTATCGAAGAACTTATCTCTTCTGCCGTCGCGGAGCTCTCTTCGGAGATCGCGAGCAAATTCTGAATGCTGCTCGTTATGCTGTTGAGTTTGCCAGCTTGCTCGTTCAGGGTGTCTATCAACTCGTTGAGTTTGCGCGATATGCTGGAGATCACGTTGCTGGATTCTTTGTTTTTCTCGGAGCTTTCCAGCAGCCTGCTTGATTGTTCTTTCATCTCGTTGAACTCTGACTGAATGGTTTGAACCAGTCTGTCGATACCAGTGTTTATGGACGAGAGGAATTCGGCTATCTTCGAAGAAGAATTTCGACTCTCCTCGGCGAGCTTTCTTATCTCGTCTGCCACCACAGCGAAGCCTCTTCCCGCTTCCCCACTCCTCGCAGCTTCTATAGCCGCATTGAGTGCCAGCAGGTTGGTCTGTTCCGCGATGCTCGACACGGTCGCCGCAACTTGCATGATCATACCAGCCTGTTCCTGTAACTTTTTTGCTTCTTCCACGAGGTTGGAGAACCTCTGACTCATTTTGACTATGCCGTCTGCGGATTGCTCAACATTGTCCGCCGAACGGACGATCAGTGAAACGGCTTCGTTGAGAGATTTCACGATCTGCGTTTGTTCAGATATGATCGAAGTGATGGTTTCAACGTTCGACGTCACCGCGTTCGAGATTCTCTCGGTGTCGTTGCTTATCTGCACCGCTGTGTTGGCTATCTCGTTCGAAAGTGCACCCATAGTGTCGAGCTGTTCTCTCATGCTGTTCACCGCATCTATCACCTTTGACGAGTAGGTGCTTATCTCCTGGATGTCACCGGATATTCCCAGGAACACTTCCTTTATCTTCTCCACAGAATCGTTCAAGCTTTCAGAAAGATCGGAGAATTCTTTCACGTTGCCGATCGAAACGGGGCTATCGAAGTTTTTCCTGGAGATCAACCCCACAGCTTCTCTCAGGACCTTCAAACCTTTTTCCAGACCTTTGACGTCAAAAAACATCAAAGCAGAAATTCCCAGGGCGCTGATGATCGATCTGCTGAGATTCCCAGCTGGTACGAAGGTGAAAACGAGGAACACAATGAGAAAACTGAACAACGGGATCATCAGCACGTGGATGGGAAGGATCGATTTGATGAATCCGAAACCCAAAATCGTCAGGCTCCTGAGCTTTTCGAATCTTCCGTACGCTTTTGTCGCCTCTATTTCAACTTCGAGGAAGTTCTTTCCGCCGTCGCTGCCATCCTGTAAAACTCTGTACTTTATTGGATCGTTGAAGAATTCAGAAGCTGCTTCCATCAGACCCAGAAAGTAATTTTTGAAATTTCTCCTCGATTCGTACCTCACGATCGCTCTGTGGGAATCGACCAGTTTGAAGAAGACTCTCGGTGGCGTCGCACCCTTGATCCTTCTTGTCAGCACCCTATGAACCGCGTCCATCGCGGCCATGAATGAAAGGAAGCTCGATTTCTTGAAATATTCAGGGTAGTGTTCGAAGAACGTCCTCAGATTTTCCTTACCCGTTCGATACCAGAGTTCCTCGTAGGTGAGATTTTTCATCGTTGCCAGTTCCTTCGACATGTTCACGGGTAAATCGTCCGGCACGTCTTCGACGGGCTTGTAGAAAGTGTCGAGCGGTACACCGTACTTTTCCTTCAACCTTTTCACGGTCTCTGCTCCGAACATTCTGGACCAGGTCTGCAACCAAACGTTGACGATGAAACCTTTCATGCTCTTTCCCTCCCGGAAAGATTCAGATTCGTTCCAGTTCCAGGTTGATCATCCGGCTCACTTCATCAGTATTCTCGTAGAACAGCTCTTCAAACACGTGCTTGAAGGAGATTTGTTCCTTGAGGTCGTAGTTGCGGGCTATTTCCTTGAGCTTTTCAAAGATGTCAGCATCGAGTTTACCGTGTTCGACCTCTTTTTCGATCACCCCGAGCGCTTCTTCGATGGTCAACGCGTTTCGGTATGGTCTTTCCTCCACGAGCGCAGAAAAAACATCGCAGATCTGGATCATTTTCTGGTGGTAAAGCAACTGTTCATCTGTCAATCCGAGAGGATAACCGCTTCCATCGAGTCTCTCGTGGTGCGCCGCACCGATGATGGAAAAAACTCTAAGGCCTGCACGCTCCAGCATGTAGTACGTATCGACCACATGCCTTTTCATGATCACGAGTTCTTCAGAATTGAGTCTGCTTCTTTTGTGCAGTATGCTGAGTGGAGTCTTAATTTTTCCTATGTCGTGAAGCAGGGCAGATGTGATGATCAAAGTTACGTCTGCGTCTCCCAGGGTTTCTTCATTGAGTATTTCCGCCACCCTGGTGCAGGCGAAGGTATGGTTTCTCGTGTACGGGCTGCGAAAGTCCAGCAAGGTGGCCATTATTCTGGCGAGCTGTTTGAAATCTGTAATGTCCAGTCTCTGGTCGGAATCGAAGCACAGATCATCGTCGATGATTATAGAATTCGTGCGCACATCCAGCAATAGATCGATCGCGGCTTTCCTCACCTCGTCCAGTATGCCTGCATCTTTCTTGATCGAAGAAATCAGATCAGCGAAGAACTCTGCGTCCAGTTCTTTGTTCGTCTCTTCTTGTTTCAGGGTGGCGAGCGAGATCAAATCGGCCGTTTTGATGCTGTTGGACAGAAGGATCAGATCATCGTCTTCCTTTATCTTTTGAAAAGGTGTGTGGTGATAGAGAATGGCCCTCGCACAGACGGGACAGAAAGGTTTACTCTGGCGCGCTATCATGTAGGAGATGATTGAGTGCTGATCGTGCCTGTCAAACGTTATCACTATCCTTTCTAAGTCTGGAACCCTTCTGAACATGTCGGCGAACAGTTCGTAATTTTCGACCGACGCCTTCAAAACTAATCCGAGGTCATGGAACAGGCCTGAAAAATAAGTGTTATCTCTATTGTAAGGAAGGTCCAACCTCTCTGCGATTTTCATCGTTAATTTTGCTACCTGCACGGAATGTTTCACAAAGTACCTGTATTCTAAGACTCTCATTTCATTGAAAAGCATGACGAAAGATTTGAGAGGTACTTTGATCGTGAGATCCACGCCTTCTCACCTCAATCCTCTATCTACGTTTATTCTAACATGTACGGTTCTTTTCGTCACTTGGTATGGAGATTCTCCATAAAAAAGTCGAACCCTTTCATGGGCGCAATTCTTTCAGACCACTCACAATGTTGTCGAGCTTTTTTAGTGTTCTTTTGATCTGTTGAAATACCGTGGTTAAAATAGAATCGAGGTGGAATCTTGGGCTGTCGAGTTGAGCCGAAAAATTGTCCCGGGAACGTGGTCACGGATCTGAGTTGTTTTCCAAGGGTGAACGAACCTTTCGGCATGATCATATTCGGTGCATCGGGAGACCTCACGAAGAGAAAGCTCATACCCGCGCTGAGCAATCTGTTCAGGGCGAACGTTCTTCCGAAAGATTTCTTCGTACTCGGTGCGGCGAGAACTGAGATGTCGGACGAAGATTTCAGGCAGCGTTTGAAACTGGACGCCGAGTTTTCCAGCAGATGTTACTACGTACCGATCGATTATCGAAGCGAAGAGAGCTTCAAGCAGCTGAAAAATTTTCTGGAAAAGATTTTGAAAGGAACGCATGCGAAGACATTGATATTCTATTTAGCTGTCCCTCCTGATGTCTACGTTCCGATCATCGAAAATCTCTGTAGGGTTGGTCTGAACAGTGAAGAGAATCCCAAAACAAGAATCGTGATAGAAAAGCCGTTCGGCAAAGATTTGAATTCCGCACAGATGCTTGAGGAGACGCTTCAAAAATCGTTCAGGGAACATCAGATCTACAGGATAGATCATTATCTCGGGAAAGAAACGGTGCAGAACATCCTCGTGTTCAGATTCGCCAACTTCATCTTCGAAGAGATCTGGAACAACAAGTTCGTGGACCACGTTCAAATAACGATTGCGGAAGACATCGGTGTGGAACACAGAGCCGGTTATTTCGAAACCACCGGCCTGTTGAGGGACATGTTCCAGAACCACATGCTTCAGTTGCTCGCCCTGGTCGCGATGGAACCACCCGCGAATTTCAACGCTGAAAGTTTCAGAGATGAGAGGATCAAACTCCTCAGATCCATAAGGCCCTTCAAAGTGGAGGAACTGGAAAAATGGATCGTCAGGGGCCAGTACGGTTCGAACGTGATCGATGGAAAGTACATCCCTTCCTACAGAGAAGAACCCGGTGTGGCTCCGGATTCGAACGTCGAGACCTTCGTTGCTATGAAATTGTTCATAGACAACTGGAGATGGAGCGGTGTACCATTCTATCTGCGCTCGGGAAAAAGGCTCGCAAAGAAAATAACACAGATTGCCGTGATCTTCAAGAAGGTTCCGCACCTGGTGTTTTCAAACCTTTCCGTTGAACAGATCGAACCGAACGCTATTGTCTTCACGATACAGCCGAACGAAGGCATATCCCTGTGCTTCCAGCTCAAACGCCCCTGCCCCGGAATGGTTCCACAGCTGCTCAGCATGGATTTCAAATACGAAGATTACTTCGGTGTGAAGCTCCCGGACGCTTACGAAAGATTGATCCTGGACGTTTTACTGGGCGATCCAACGCTGTTCATGAGGAAGGACGATCTGGAAGTTTCCTGGAGGTTGCTCGATCCAGTTCTGAAGGCGTGGGAGAGAGAACCAGAGCGTTTCGTGCCCGAAATCTATAGGGCCGGCACCTGGGGACCAGAGAAAGCCGATGAATTGATAGAAAGAGACGGTAGGCGATGGCTAGGACCGTGATCTACCTTCTGGATGAAGGATTCGCCGAGTTCGTGGCGAACACGGTTTTCGAAAGACTCAGATCTTTGCTCTCGGAAAAAGAAAAGATCTTCATCGTTCTGGCGGGTGGTAAGACTCCGATCCCTGTTTATGAAACCCTTACCAAGCTCAGTTTGCCGTGGGAGAGGATATATTTCTTTCTCAGTGATGAAAGGTACGTGCCGCTCGATTCTGAACAGAGCAATTTCAAAGTGATCAGTGGAGCACTTTTTGGGAAAGTCCCTATTCCGAAGGAGAACATCCATTTTGTCGATACGAGTTTACCTTTGGAACGATCTGCAGAGAAGTACGAAAGGGAAATAATGAACATCACCGACCACTTCGACGTGTGCATCCTCGGTATGGGACTGGACGGCCATGTTGCTTCGATCTTCGATGTGGAACTCGGCAAGAGTGAAAGATGGGTGGTCACAACCCCGGCCACGGGTGATCCTCACGTTCCAAGGATTTCGCTGACTTTCAGCGCTCTGAACAGTGCAGAGTACATTTTTTTCGTGATCGGAGGAGAAGAGAAAAAGAAAAGGCTCACCGAGGTCTTGCTCGACAGACCAATCCCAGCAAGTTACGTTCGTGGAAAATGGGAAACGGTGTGGTTCGTGTCCGAAAGGTGAACTTCGATCGTTTGAACATTGAAAAGGTTCCATTCGGAAAAAATGTATTATAATCAAATTGAGAAAGCCTTCAGGGGGTGATCTTGTGAGGGAGATGACGAAGAAGTTCCTCGAGGACGCCTTCGCGGGAGAAAGCATGGCACACATGAAGTATCTCATCTTCGCAGACGAAGCCGAACAGAAAGGGCTCAAGAAACTCGCGAACCTGTTCAGAGCCATCGCTTATGCTGAATTTGTCCATGCACGGAATCATTACAGAGAACTTGGAAAAATCTACAGGGAAATGCCTGAGAACGTGCAGCAGTGCATCGATGGCGAAACGTTCGAGATCAACGAGATGTATCCTGTTTACAACACAGTAGCACAGTTCCAGCAGGAGAAAGGTGCGGAGAGAAGCACGAAGTTCGCCTGGGAAGCTGAGAAGATCCATGCGGAGATGTACAAGAAAGCGAAGCAGCTCGTCGAAAAGAAAGAAGACTATCCAGCCGCGAAGATCTACATCTGTTCTGTCTGTGGCCACACGATCGAGAACGAACCACCCGAGAAATGCCCGGTCTGTGGGGCATCGAAGAACTCCTACAGGGAGTTTTCCGTTTGAGGAGGGGAAAGCATGAAACTGGCAGATTTCATCAAGAGTGAAGATTTCAAGAAAGAAAAGCACGTTCCGGTCATCGAGGCACCCGAGAAGGTAAAGAAGAACGAACCAGTCCAAATCACGGTCACCGTTGGGAAAGAGATTCCGCATCCAAACACGACGGAGCATCACATCAGATGGATCCAGGTCTTTTTCCAGCCAGATGGTGATCCCTACGTTTACGAGGTGGGAAAGTACGAGTTCAGCGCGCATGGTGAGTCCGTCCAGGGTCCGAACACAGGCGCAGTTTACACAGAACCTGTTGTGGTGAGCAAACTGAAGCTGAACAGATCTGGAACGATATTGGCGCTGTCTTATTGCAATATACACGGTCTTTGGGAAAGCAACAAGAAGATCGTCGTTGAAGGATGAGGTGGAAACATGAAGAAGTATCGCTGTATGCTGTGCGGTTACATCTACGATCCAGAAGCGGGCGATCCAGATTCCAACGTGCCTCCGGGAACACCTTTCGAGGCGTTGCCGGACGATTGGGTCTGCCCGCTGTGCGGAGCTTCGAAAGATCAGTTCGAGCCGGTTGAATAAACGTGTTGATTGCGTCGATCGAATCAAGGTGTCTTTCATAAAAATGAAGCCCCCGCGAGGGGGCTTTTTTGAAGGAGGGAAAGGTCTGTGGAGCATAAAGAAAAGGTGGAACTTTTCAAGACCATTTTGAAAAAACTCCATCAGGGTGAGAGCATCGAATCTCTGAAGAGAGAGTTCGGCGAAATCATTTCCAGGCTTTCACCTTTCGAGATACCCGCGATCGAGCAGGAACTCCTCAGGGAAGGCGAGATAACGGTGAGAGACATCGTGAAGATGTGCGACCTTCACGTGGAACTGTTCAGGGGAGCAGTGAGCGGGGCAGCGAGGGAGATCGAGAAACTTCCCCAGGGTCATCCTCTGAGGAACCTGTTCGAAGAAAACAAAGAAATCCTGAAAGATTCAGAAGCGCTCTCTCTGCTGGCTTCGACTGCTTTTTCAGTTCCTGAAGGAGAAAAGAGAAACGAATTTTTGAGCAGGTTGAAGGAACTTTTGAGACAGATGAGGAACATAGGGTTCACACATTACACGAAAGAAGAGATGCTTGTATTCCCTTATCTGGAAAGAAGAGGGATCACCGCAGTGCCGAGCGTCCTCTGGTCCAAGCACGACGAGATAAGGTTAAAGATAAAAGTGGTTCTGGATCTGTACGAAACTTCAGAAGATGAAGAACGTCTGAGGAAAGAATCGCTCGAGCTGTCACGCATGGTGGCGGACATGGTCTTCAGGGAGAACAACATCCTCTATTCCACTTTGCTGGTGCTCCTTTCGGAAGGTGAGTGGGCTGCTGTGAGCCAGTTCGAAGAGGAGATCGGCTTCTACAAGATCGATGTGAAGAGAGAATGGCAACCGTCGCAGAAACCGTTGTTACCGTTCGAGATAGACCCCAAGGTGGACGAAGAAACCTACCGAAAAATGCCGGAAGAAGTCAGAAGAGTCGTCGGTACACTCACCCCAGACAACTACGTGGTCCGTAAAGAAAACGATCTCGAATTTGAAAATGGTTTTCTCAACGTTGAAGAACTCGAAACCATCTTCAGAACCCTGCCAATGGACATCACTTTCATCGATAATAACGACAGGGTCAGGTTCTTCTCACACGGCCAGAGGATATTCCACAGGGCCGCCACGGTCATAGGAAGACCCGTTCAGTTCTGCCATCCACCGAGGAGCGTGCACATCGTCAACAAGATCTTGAAATCCTTCAAAGAGGGAAGAAAGCAGGTGGCGGAGTTCTGGATAAACCTCGGTGGAAGGCTGGTTCACATAAGATACTTCCCGGTTCATGGCAGAAACGGCGAATATATAGGAACACTGGAACTCGTCCAGGACGTCACCGACATCAAAAAGCTTGAAGGTGAAAAGAGGTTGTTGGACTGGAAAGACTGATTATAAATTTTTCAGTCCAATTCTTTTCTGAGCCTCTCTTCCCACACACGGGCTTTGTTGATATCCTCGAGAACAACGACACCGACGATGCGACCGTCCTCATAAAAAGCTCTGGTGTGTTCGTCTATCCACCTGGGCTCACCTTCGAGGCGGCCAAGGATCGCCACCGGCAGGTCAGCGAATTTGAAGTAGGAAGATCTGAACTGAAAGTCGAATTCGTCGGAGAGTCCGTTCAGAATGTTCGCCAGCACCTTTGCCTGGTCCATGGCCGCCTTTGCCGTGCCCGAAATGATCCCCTCGAATTCGGCGCAGTCTCCTAAGGCATAAACGTTCGGCAGAGACGTTCTGAATTTTTTGTCGACGAGAACGCCTCTATTCACTTTCAGACCACTTTCCCTCGCGAGCTCGATCTCTGGAACGATACCGATCGCGCAGAGTATCAACCTTGCGGGGATCTCTTCTTTGTCCGTCACGAGGATGTCTTTCTCTATCCTTTCGATGTCCCTGCCGAGGAAGAACTCAACATTGTAGCTTTCGAGCCTTTCTTTTATCCTCTCGGTCAGCTCCTTCTCAAGGTTAAGCAGAGAGTTTGTCTTCTCAACCACCTTGATTCTGTAGCCTTTTTTCGCAAGGTTCCCGGCCAGTTCCAGTCCGATGAAGCCCGCCCCAACGATCAACAGTTCTTTCTCTTTTTCGAGCCTTTCTTTCAACCTCTCTGCATCCTGCCAGGTTCTCAATGTGAGTATGTTCTCCGCGCCGGGCACTGGTATCCTTCGGGCCCTGGCGCCCGTTGCAAGCACGAGCACATCGAAACTCAGAGCACCCGCGTCGGTGTGAAGGATCTTATTTTCGGCGTCGATCCTTCTCGCTTCCGTCTTGAGGAGCAGCTCTATGCGGTTCTTCCTGTACCAGTCCAGCGAATACGGAAACAGCTGTGACTTATCGACGTCTCCCGCCACGTAGTGGCTCATCATGGGCTTGACGTAGTAAGGTATTTCTTCTTTCTCAACGATCGTCAAATCGTGTTCTTTCGCCAGACGTTTCGCGAGTTCCACCCCACCGGCTCCGTTCCCAACGATCACGACTTTCATACCCTTCACTCCAGTTCCTTCAAAAGTGCTTCTATCGCCTGCTTCATTTTTTCTTCATCGATTTTGCCACCTTTCGTTTCGACGAACGACACGAACTTGAATTTCGAATCTTTCAAGATTTTTTTCACCGTGAGTTCGACGGACGCCGCCCAGCCGTGAACGCCGAAGAAGAGCACGGGTTTTTCGTAGTTCGCCTTGTCCATGATCTCGTAGAGGACGTATCTCATCTTGGGATGGATGTCGGCTTCGTAGGTCGAAACACCGAACACAAGCGCGCGACTGTCGGGCACATCTTTCAAGATTTCACTCACGGGAGAGTCATGTTGATCGGTGAATCTATAAACAACAAGATTGAATCCCTTTTCCCTCAGCGTGTCCAAGACTTTGTTCATCACGTTCTCGACGAAGCCGTACATGGAATCGTAAACGACGAGGATTTTCCTTTTTTGAGCCACGCCGTTTGCGACGTTCACATAATGTTGCAGAAGTCTTTGAGGATCTTTCTTCCATATCAGTCCGTGGCCGGGCAACAGAGCTTTTATGTCAAGGCTCGATAATTTCTTCGCCCCCTCCAGGATGTAGCCTTTGTAATGTCCTATCACGGTCACGATGTATTTGGTCACGTACGGAAGATACTCCTCCACAGTTCTTTCGTCCGAATCGTCGATGGCTGATGGTAAAGAATAACCTCCTCCAACGTCGCAACCGAACAGAACGCCGTCCAGATAGGTCACCATCGTGTCAGGCCAGTGCAACCAGGGAGTCATGACGAAACGGAAGGTTTTTTCACCAATTTGCATCTGCTGGTTGTCCGAGACTGCTTCCACGTTAGTGATGTTGTAAAAGCTTTCAAGAAGCTTCTTGGCGAAGTTCGAAGCGATCACCTTCGCTCTGTTCTTGTTCGCGTTCAGGATACCAGGAAGCGTTCCACTGTGGTCCGGTTCGGTGTGGTTGACGATGATGTGTGTGATATCCTTTGGATCGATGAGGTTCGAAAGCGCTTTGAGGAAATCGTTGCTGTAGCTTTCTTTCCAGCCATCGATCAAAACGTTTGCACCGTTCAGTTTCACAAGATAAGCGTTGTAGCTGATACCCTCTGGGATGTCCCAGCTGGCCTCGAAGTATTTGATTTTTTCGTCGTCGATCCTCAGAAGATAAACCTCTGGATCGGTGAAAATCCTTTCGATCCAAACCTTTGCCATCGTCACACCTTCCTTTCTGGTCATTTCACAGATTCAGAGAAAAATCGACCTTTCCATGGCCCATGTTGAAACTCTGACCCAGGGCCAGCACCGTTGCGAGTTCTATCGGAAGATCACGGCTCACGATCTTCTCGATCGTCTTTTTCACATCGTAAACGACCCTCACCAGTTCGAACTGTACCACACCTTTTTCCACGCGCGCGATCATGTAAGAAGCCCTCGGATCTGCATCTTTCGGCCGTCCCACACTTCCCGGATTCACGAACAGTTTTCCAAAGGCGTACTTCACCATGGGAAGATGGGTGTGTCCCATCACGATGACATCTTCTGAAACGGCCTGAACGATCTCTCTCAACCTGTTTGCAGATGTATCCGGTTTGATGTATTCGAGCAGCTCGTTCAGGGGACTTCCATGGACCAGAAGAAACTTCACGTTTTCCACTTCGAAAGAAAGTCTTTTCGGGAGGGATCGCAGAAACTTTTTCACCTCTTCGGAAGTATGTTCTATGGTCCAGTTCAGCGAGATGTCTCCAACTTCTGTTTCTCTTCCTGGAGAGTAACTGCAACCACAGCTGCTTTTGGAATAGCCGACCGCATCGTCGTAGTTTCCCATGATGCTTTTGATACTTCTTTTTTCAAATTCTCTAACCACCTCTTCGGGATCGGGACCGTACCCCACAAGGTCCCCAAGGCAGTAGATTTCGTCCACGTTCCTTTTTTCGATGTCTTCGAGAACAGCCGTCAACGCCTCTAAGTTGGCGTGAACGTCTCCCAGAAAAGCGAGGAGCATCCTTTCACCCCAAGTTCAATATAGCAGATTTGTGTTTCCATTACTTTATAGATTGGAAGACGAACAAGGAAAACTTTGGCGAGCCCACTTTAGCAAGCGAAACCTGTGCATCTATCCTGTGCATGAAGTGTTTTCTGTGATATATTTTTCTCAGGTGGTTAGTGTTGAAAAATATCCTTAAAAAGTTTGCAATCATCGCTGTTTGTACGGCGATCTTCATTGCTTTGTTTTTTGTCGCCCGGAAGAACTATCTGCTGTACCATTCGATCATAGAGTTCTTTGCGATATTCACGGGCTTATCGATCAGTCTGGTTTCGTTTGCAACACGCGGGTTCAACCAGAACAGGATCTTCATGAAGTTTGGGATCGTTTATCTCTTCGTTCCGATCGTTGACTTTCTCCACACGCTCGCGTACAAGGGAATGGATGTTTTTCGGAACTGGACTGCGAACCAACCCACCCAGTTCTGGATAGTAGGCAGATCGCTCGAGGTACTGGGATTTTTTCTCATCCTGTTCTTTCCGAAAATCACCGAGCGAGTGCTGTTCTTTCTGTTTAGTTCATTAACGACTCTCTTGATTTCTGCAGTCTGGCTCGGATTCTTTCCAGATTGTTTCATCGAAGGTTCTGGTCTCACAGTTTTCAAGATAGCCATGGAATACGTCATTGTTTCTGTCCTTCTGCTCGTACTGATCAAGTGCATAAAAAGCAGGGATGCTTCGATTTCTGCGTTTCGAAGGTCAATCGTATTGGCGATCATCTTCACAATCCTCGGCGAGCTTTCCTTCACGCTGTATGTGGATGTTTATGGCTTTTTCAACTTTCTCGGACACGTGTTCAGGTTCGTCTCTTATCTGGTGATTTTGAACGGTGTCATTGTAAATTCGTTGAAAGATCCCATTCAATCTCTGCTCATAGAGCTCAACAGGGAAAAGGAACATCTCGAGAAAGTGGCGCGCCGTGACACTCTCACGGACCTTTTCAACAGGGCATACTTCAACGAGTGGATTCAGAGACAGGTCGATCATGCCTCACTCTGTAAGGTCCCACTGTCTTTCATCATGATCGATGTTGACGATTTCAAAAAGATCAACGATTCTTTTGGGCATCTCACTGGTGACAAGGTGCTCAGGACCGTCGCCAGGTGCATCGCCAGTTCGATTCGTTCTTCCGATTTTCCCGCACGTTACGGCGGTGATGAGTTCATCGTCGTGCTTCACGATGTCAGCGAAAAGCAGGCTGAACAGATCGCTCAGAGAATAAGAGAAAAAGTCGTAGCTTCGAAAGAACTTGGGTTGAACGTGGACATCAGCTACGGCGTGGCTGAACTTGAGCCAGGGGTCGATTATTTGAAAGCCCTTCATAAGGCCGACGAGGCGATGTACAGAATGAAAAAATCGAAAACGGCGTTTCCAGAGATTCAGACAGAAAAACCGTAGGCCGACTCCTGGCGGTTCTTCAGAATTTTTATCAAGAAGGGAACACCACGTTTAAAAATCAGTCTCGGTATTGAGTAAACGTGGTAGTAAGCTTTGAAAAGCAGATTTCTCAACTGGGATGGGGAAAACTTTGGATGCTCAAAGACGAGGTGCGTTCCGTCGAACAGTGAAAAGTCTCTCGTGAGAATCTTATTTTTCAGCCTTTCGTACAATCTCGTTCCAGGATAGGGGGTCAGGATCGAGAACTGCACTATCTCTGCTCCCAGTTTTTTCGCAAACTTGATGGTCTTCATGATAGTTTCCTTCGTGTCGCTCAAAGCGCCCAGAACGAAACTTGCGAACAGATCGATCCTGTACTTTTTCAAAAGTCGCGCGACATCGAAAGCGATCGAGCTCGAAAGCCCTTTTTTATATTCCTTCAATGTCTCATCCTGCGCGCTCTCAAATCCGACAAAGAGCATTCTGCAGCCAGCTCTTGACATCGCTTCGAGTAAATCTTCTCTTTTGAACAGTTGATCCGCCCTTGCAAACGCCCACCAGTACAGGCACAAACCGTGTTTCAGCATTTCTTCACACAGCCTGATCGTTCTTTTCGTGTTGAGCGTGAAATCGTCATCGAAGAATATTACTGAACCATATCCCATTTTCTTGATGAGTTTCAATTCTTCCAACACGTTTTCCACGCTTCTCTCCCTGATCTTTTTACCCATGAACTGCGAGGCACTGCAAAATTCACAATCGTAGGGACAACCTCGCGATGTGACGACGCTCGTTGCAGGTCGACCACAGAACTTGGTCCTGTAGAACTTCAGATTGCTTCTGTCCGGGAAGGGAAGCTCGTCGAGATTTGATACGAACTTTGCAGGCTTTACAAATATCTCACCATCAACCAGATAGGCGAGGCCATCCAAATGGGGATGAATTTCTTTGCGTTCGAGCGACTCGATCAATCGAAGAAAGGTGTGTTCTCCCTCTTTGAGGATCACATAATCGCAGATTCCTTCTCTAAGTATAGTATCGTATTCTGCCGGAGCGTGTGGACCTCCGAGTACAACGACAATCCCGTGCTGTCTTGCCCTCAACGCGATCTGTTTGGCAAAGGGGAATCTCGGAGTGTCCGTCGATACGCCCACCACGTCGAAGCTCGAATAGTTGAAGTTTCGCCAATCAAATTGTTGAACGTTCATATCCACAAGGACCACTGAGTGTGATGGTTCTTTAGAACCGAGCTGATGTACATCAAACCCAAGGGTGGATAAACTATCCCGAGCCTGTGGTAATAACCCCTGTAGGGTGGATTGAGCAAGAGAATCTTCATGCGTTTCCCCTCAAAAATTCTATCAGAGACACCAGGAAGCGTATCTCTTTGAGAAATTGCTGGCGTCGTTGCTTCGATATAAAACATCTCATGAAAGTTTCGGCGTCCTCTGCGTTTAGACTTCAAAACGTAAGAACCACGATAAAGTTCACAATGGTCTGAGAATGTGCAGGAAACACACGAAGCGTTATCAGTTGAAAGGTGGGCCTTGAATGCGATCTCGAGAAAGAAGATCACGAAAGAACGAAATTTATCACACAAGCTGCACCACCTGTGAGAGCGGCACTCTGTTCCTCGGGCTGTTTTCAGCTTCGAGATGCTTTTCGCTCAGCTGGTCGAACTTTCCCCATTTCCCGATGGCGATCAGCGTCACGATGCTTCCATCTATGCCGAACGATTCCTTCACCTTGATGGGGTCGTAGCCAGCCACGGGGTGTGCCACCAGGCCCATCTGCGTCGCCTGAATTAGAAGAAAGCCAACGGCCAGACCCGTGTCGAACCAGGCATATTTTCTGTCATCGCTCAGCTGACAATCGAGTTCGTCCTTCGTGTAAACGATCGTTATCGCTGGTGCGTACTTCATCCAGTAATTACCCCCGGACAACGCTTCGTGGAGTTTTTCGAGATTCTCCTTCGTTCTCACCACCAGAAACCTCCAGGGCTGTTTGTTCGCGCACGATGGAGCGAGATGCGCAGCTTCGAAGAGCTTGAGAAGTTTTTCATCTTCGACAGGATCAGTTCTCAAACCTCGAAAGGCCCTTCTCTGAAGGATCGATGGATTGATCGAAAAATCCTCTTCTTTGATCTTCCTGTAAGCTTCGAGAACCTCTTGTGCGTGACCGTCGATTCTCACACCGATCCATTCTTTTCTGATCCTTCCCCATGGATCGATGATGAACGTCGAGCGGATCAGCTTTCCATCCTTCACGATTCCGAGTTTTTCCGCCAGCTCTTGCTTCGGATCGGAGAGCAGGATGAATTTTAATCCGTACTTTTTTCTGAAAGAGGCCAGTACCTGGGTGGAATCTGGAGAAACTGCCACGATGTGTCCGTCGAACTCATCGAAGAGCTCGTTGAACTGCTGCGCTTCCATAGTGCAGCCGGAAGTTCCGGCTTTCGGATAGAAATACATCACCCAGTAGTCTCCAAGGAGGTTCTGGTTGGTAAAGGAACGATCGTTGTCATCCGTGAGGGAAAATTCCACCAACTTTTTCATACCTCCAACCCCCTCAGGGCAACGGGAGTTTTGTCGTTCCTGTAGGGAACCAACTGTTCTTCGAAGATCGGTTTGTTCGGATTTTTGTAAATGATACCGAGCGCGAATTTGTCAGTTTCAGTCGCAACTTTGAATGCTAGCTCTCTGTCCGTGGGATTGTAACTGTCCGGGAGAATGTAGGTGTTCTGCCTGTACCACTCGTAAGTGTTCACCTTGTTGAAGGAAACGCAAGGCTGAAACACGTCCACCAGCGCATAACCTCTGTGCTGGATCGCCTGCTTGAAGATTTCCACCGTCAGATCAAGGTAGCCCGAAAAGGTGCGCGCTACGAAGGATGCGTCCATGGCCACGGCAACAGCTATGGGATTGAAAGGATCGACGTGCACGCCATCGATCTGGAGTGTGGTGATCTGTCCCCTCGGTGTGGTGGGAGACGCCTGACCCTTGGTGAGGCCGTATATCTGGTTGTTATGCACGATGTTGGTTATATCGGGATTCCTCCTGATCGTGTGAATGAAGTGGTTTCCTCCCTCACCATACGTGCAACCATCACCGCTTTCCGCGATCACGACCAGCTCAGGATTGACCATCTTTATCGCAACGGCCGCCGGTAAGGACCTTCCATGTAGTCCATTGAACATATGTGCTTTCACGTACTGTGGCATCTTCGCTGCCTGCCCTATTCCAGAGACGATGACGACTTTCTGTGGCGGCAGATTCAGCTGGGCGAGAGCCATCTTCAACGCGCGTATGATGCCGAAATTTCCACAACCGGGGCACCACGCGATGTCTGCATTTGGAATGTCGTAATCTTCTGGTCTGAACATGCTCACACCCCCAGTTTCTCTCGAACGGCTTTCACAATTTGTTCGACGGAGTAGGGAAATCCGTCGTATTTCAGAATCCTCTCCGGTGTGTCGATGCAGAAAGTCTGTTTTATCAAGTTTGCGAGCTGTCCTGTGGCGTTTTGCTCGATAAAGATGATCCTTCTGGCTTTCTCAAAGTACGTTCCTGCCACGGGTGGCACGGGATAGACCTGGGAAAAGTGAAGGTGAGCGATTCGAGGTTCGTTGAGGATCTTCAGAGCCTCCTCAACGACGAGATAGGTCGATCCCCAGCTCACGATGAGAGTTTCGTAGTCATCGGGACCAGAGAATTTTGGCGGAACGGATTCTTCGATTATTTTCTTCATCTTCCTGAGCCTTTTTTCTACCATCGTTCGTCTCACGAGAGCGCTCTCAGTGATGTGGCCGAATTCGTCGTGTTCGTCGCTGTCGACCCTCACCAGCCCTTCGCCGTAACCTGGGATGCCTCTCGGGGAAATACCATCTTCGGTGACTTCATATCTGCGATAGTTTGAATCCGTTTTGATGACGTATCTTTCCATCGGAACGCTTTTCAACTCATCGACCAAATAATAAGAGTCGAGCAGGTACTGATCCGTCAGAACGAACACAGGAATTTGAAATTTGTCCGCGATGTTGAAGGCCCGAGCCGTCAACTCGTAGGCTTCTTCTATGCTACCCGGTGCGTAAACCACGCGGGGAAATTCGCCGTGACCTGCATACAATACCAGATTGAGATCGGCCTGTTCGGTGCGAGTAGGAAGACCCGTGGCAGGTCCTGGCCTCTGACCCAGGTGAACCACGATAGGCGTTTCAATCATACCTGCCAGACTGATCGCTTCACACATGAGTGCGAAACCCCCACCTGATGTCGTCACCATTCCTCTGGCTCCTGCGTACCACGCGGCGATGGTCATGTTCGCAGCCGCGATCTCATCTTCCGCCTGTTCTACCAGTATTCCGTGCTCTCTGGCGAGTTTCGCGAGCTCGGTGAAGACAGCCGTGGAGGGCGACATGGGGTATGAGGAGACGAAGTTACAGCCACCCGCCACGGCACCAAGTGCCACAGCGAGGGAACCATTCAAAAGTCTCTTGTCCTTGACCTCTTCACACTTTCTCAGTTCGAGCTTCAGTCCGAGTGATCTTCCGATCTCGTAACCCTTCAGCGCTGATGAAACATTGACATCGATCAGCTGCTTCGATTTTCCGGAGAAGTATTTTTCTATGTTCTTCGAGACGGCTTCCACATCGAGATTCATGATGCCGGCGAGCACCCCAATTGCGACAGAGTTCGCATAGATTTTGTTTCCAAAGCTTTCAGCGATCTTCGAAAACTCTACGACCACATGGTTGGGTTCATCTCTGACGAACTTCTCTTCTCCGAGAACGATCGTTGAAGGGGTCATCCTCCATCTGTGCCTTTCGATGGCGTTCTCGTTCAGCACCAGAAGCAGATCGACGCGGTCGATGTTGGCGTACACAGGTTTGCACGAAATCCTGAGTGTTGTGGAATTGTTACCCCCTCGAACGCGCGACATGTACTCTTTCGTCGCGAACACGTAAAGACCGGAGTCCTTGACGATCGCCGTAAGCACCTGTTCGACCGTCTGAATTCCCTGTCCCGCCGCACCACTTATGAGGACGCTGACTTCTTCGAGTGGTTGCATTTTTACACCCCCAGTATGTCTTAGGAAGATTCAATTTTATTTTAGCATTTAAGGTGAAATTAAAGTTATGCTCTTCGAATCAAACGTACCGAAAAATCAGCTCAGGAGCCAGACGTTCTCGACGAACACGTTCTTCAAGCCCGACGATCTGGCAGCTTCCAGAACTTTTTTCATCTGTTCTCTACTCGTTGTGAATAGATCATGCATCAAATGCTGGGGTGCGAAAGCGAGCAGGACGTAAGTTATTTTCTCATCGATCTGGGCGAGAAAACGACAGATGTTGAAAACCTCAAACTCGTCTATGTAGTGTGGAACGATCAGCGTGCTCACAACGAGCAGCGGTGGTTCCTTTCTTTCATCCATCCCGGCGATCAGCTCGACGTTGTGCTTCAACCTTTCGACGGCTCTTTCTCCATCCACGCCCGTGAGCGCTTCGTAGACGGACGGGCTGAACGCCTTCCAATCTATTTTGACGATGCCACCCGTTTCGAGGCTGATCGAAGCCATCTGTTTTGCAATCGAATCGTTCATCAAACCGTTCGTTTCCCAGCAGATTCTTTTCCTCATCTTTCTCGAAGTTTTCAGGGTGAAAATTGACCAGGGCACCGGATCTCCTCCAAAGTAACAAACGCAGCTGACTCTGTTTTGTTCAGCAACACGGACGAGTTCTTCCACAGATACCCGTTCGCCGTCTCTCATCGTTCCACCCGCGATCATGTATTTGTGGTCTATGTTCTGGCAGAAGAGACAATCGAGGTTACAACCGGCGAAGAACACGGCAAGGTTGAAAAAGCCTCTGTGGTCCTTCTCTGGACAGACAGGCAGCGCAACGCAGTTGGTTGGATGGGGATCGAGATAGTAGCGAAGGTAAGCTTCGTCGAAATTGTCTGTCAGAAAGATCAATCTACCATCGACGTTCTTGATCACTCTGCAGTAACCTGTACCGTTCTGAGAAATTTCACACTCGTTGACACACAGAAGACATCTCTTACCACCGCGCGGAGGACTAACTGGAAAGCTGATCGATCGACGCCATCTGGCACGCGTTCTTCGAACGATTTCGAGAGATTCGACTGGTCTTTCTCTCAAGCACCGCACGCAAACTTTCAACGAGCTGCTGATCGATTCAGATTCGAAACCACACAGAACGCAGCGTTTTCTGAGGGTTTCAAGCATAATTCACCATGGCAGGGCCAGCTTACCCATCACACAGCTCCTTCGCGCACCGGTCACGTTTTTCGAAGGGGCCAGGCCTTTCACGAACAGTTCACCCAGAAACGCGATCGCTATGGCTTCGCGAAAGTCTATCAACTTCTTTTCCGGAATCTTGACATCGAAGCCAAGCTGGCGCAGGTCCTCAACGAGCGTCTGGTTGTACGCTCCTCCTCCTGTGACGATGAGACGTTTCACGTGTGGTAAATGGAGGGCGAGGTTTTCTTTGACCATCCTGGCTGTGAACATCACGATTGTTCTCAACGTGTCCTTCAGTTGAAACATCTTCGTGGCTCCGACTTCTTTCAAGAACTCCATGTTGTACGCTTCTCTTCCGGTCGTCTTCGGTGGTTTTCTGAGTATGTAACCTCTCTTGTGTTCTATCATTCTGTTGAGCAGATCTAGATTTATCCTGCCTTCCCTCGAGAGTGAACCACCTTCGTCGAGGTCTCTGTTGAGAAAGTTTCTAACGACCGTATCTATCAGACAGTTTCCAGGACCAGTATCGAAGGCGATGGGGTTACCTTTTTCATCGATTGCCGTGACGTTCGCGATGCCACCAACGTTCAGCACGGCTGTGGAAGGATCTGAACCTATCAAGAAGACCAGGTCGAAGTACGCGCTTATGGGAGCCCCTTCACCGGACAGCGCCATGTCTTTGGTTCTGAAGCTGTGGACCACGGGTTTTTGAAGTTCCACAGCAAGCACGTCCGCTTCTCCCAGCTGGAGCGTCGCATTCTGCTCTGGGGCATGCCACACGGTTTGACCGTGGTAGGCGACGAAATCGCATTGAAAGTTGTAAATCTTCACCATCTCGGCGTGTTTTCGAGCGATCTCGTAGTTCAATGTGGTGACATAATTGACGCTGGAAGAACGTCTGTCGTACGAGCGAACGATCTTTTCTCTGAACGCTGGTTCATAACTCAGCGTGACGGCGCTCAAAAGTTCGAAGTTGAGCTGTCTGTTCCAGGAGAACTTCACCTGGGCTATGTCCAGACCGTCCGCGGACGTTCCTGACATCAATCCCAGAACGATGTGTTGTTTCTTCTCGAAGAGCTGGAGCAATTCCTGCCAGTTCCCGAGCCGGACGAAATGGTTCACAGATCTATCCCCCTCTCTGGAGAAAGTCGCTGACGACTTTGAACAGTTCGCCGATCTCGTCCACCCTGTAGAGGTTCGTCTTCACTTTCAGATCGCTCGAACCGAAACCCACAGGACCGTCGAACCTTTTGGAAAGAGCCAACGAAAGGCTTTCCTCGAGCCTGAGTTCAGACGGAATCATGATAACGGAGAGTATCTTTGCGTGTTCCAGCAGATGGTCTATGTGCCAATGTTTTTTCTTCTCCTTTCGAAGATGTCTCGAAACCCTCGTGACGAGATCGTTCATGGCAGAGCCAACGTAGACGTACAGTCCAGATTCGAAACACCAGCGATCCTTAATTGAAACATCGTACTCGAGCTTCAAAACTAGCAGATAAGCACCTTTCATGAGAACACGCTCAGATACTTTTCAAACCCGTCCGGAGCGATCGTGACCACGCGCGCGTCCTCAGGGAGCTGTTGAGCGATCCTCAAGGCCACCGCCACGTTCGCCCCGCTCGAAATACCGAGGGCCAGAGCTTCTTTTTTCATCAAAAGCTTCACAGTTTCGAACGCTTCATCGTCTGTGACCGTTTCTATTCTATCAACGACAGACAGGTCCAGAATCTTCGGCACGAATCCTGCACCTATACCCTGGATCCTGTGACTTCCAGCCACGCCTTTCGAAAGAACCGGAGAACTCGCAGGTTCCACAGCCACGACCATGACCCTTTCTCCGTAGAGTTTTTTTAGAACTTTTCCCACCCCAGTGATGGTTCCACCTGTGCCTACACCGGCAACGAAGGCGTCGATTCTGTAGTTCATCTGGGTGAGAATTTCGTGCGCCGTAGTGGTCTCGTGAGCAAGCACGTTGTATGGATTTTCGAACTGGTTGGGCATGTAGGCGTCTAGCTCCCGAACGATTTCCAGCGCTTTCTCGACGGCCCCAGTCATGCCCCTTTCGGCGGGTGTCAGAACGACCTCCGCACCGTAGCCCTTCAAAATTTTCACTCTCTCCTGGCTCACGCTCTCTGGCATCGTCAGTATCACTCTGAAACCTTTCAGGGCACCTATCGCGGCCAGGGCAATGCCTGTGTTACCGCTGGTTGGCTCGACGATGACGCCGCTCTTTATGAGTCCTTTCTTTTCGGCTGCTTCGATCATGAAGAGGGCCGGTCTATCTTTAACACTTCCCCACGGGTTGTTCTTCTCGAGCTTCACGAACACCCTTGGTTCTGTTTTCAATCTCACCATCGGTGTGTTGCCCACCAACTTCAACATTCTCATCCCTCCTTACGATCCTTGCGGGAATTCCTACAGCGAGGCAGTTCTCCGGCACGTCGTTCAGAACGACGGCGTTCGCTCCGATGACGGAGTTGTCACCAACTTTTATCGGACCGAGTATCTTGGCTCCTGCTCCGATGATCACGTTTCTACCCACATCCGGATGTCTTTTTCCAGAGCAGATGTGTTTCGCGCCCAGCGTCACGCCGTGGTAGATCACGGTCC
The DNA here is from genome assembly GCF_011057685.1 of Thermotoga sp. Ku-13t. Taxonomy (NCBI): domain Bacteria; kingdom Thermotogati; phylum Thermotogota; class Thermotogae; order Thermotogales; family Thermotogaceae; genus Thermotoga; species Thermotoga sp. Ku-13t. Next base: position 249,534 of record NZ_LNFY01000009.1, read on the forward strand.
CACTTTTCACGGTTGCGGTCGCGCCGATCACCACACCGATGCCGTGGTCTATAACCACACCGGGTTCGATCTCCGCGGCCGGGTGGATGTCCATTGAAAAGAGCACGCGACACAGATAATGGAAAAGATAGGCCAGAGGATGAAGTTTCCAACGGTAGAAGAGGTGGGAGATTCTGTAGAGGAGTAAGCCCTGGAAGGAAGCGTTGAAGAAAATCAGCTGCAGCACGTTCGAAGTGGCAGGATCAAGGCGAAGGTACGCCCTCACATCCTCCTTGATGGCTTTTACGAACCAGCGCACCCCACGAGCATAGAAACACCTCCTTATGAAGTCTGATTTTATGGTACCAGAACATTACGAACGGTTCTTTAAAAAGCGGTTATAATCAAAAACAGGTTCACCAACATTCTGCCTGGAGGAGGAACAGTTGTGATCAGAAACATCGTCTTCGATCTTGGAAGGGTTCTGCTCAGCTGGGAACCGTATCGGTACATGTTGAGGACGTTTCCGAAGCACGTGGCGGATGAGATGAACGAAAAGATCTTTGAAAGCAAAGATTTCTGGTTGATGGATAAGGGGCTCATGAACGAAGAACGGCTGTGGCAGAAGAAGATGGAAGAGCTACCACATCTGAAAGAGTACATACTGCACATGAAAAAGGCGGTGATAGGGCTCCTGGTTCCCATAGAGAAAAACGTGAGGCTCCTTCCAAAACTCAAAGAAAAAGGCTTCAAACTGTACGTTCTGTCGAACTTCAGCGAAAGGCATTTCGAAATGGTCTACAAGAAGTACGACTTTTTCAAGTTCTTCGATGGCATGATCATCTCCTCGCACGTCAAGCTCGCGAAACCTGAAAAAGAGATCTTCCTCGAGCTGATCCGAAGGTACGGCATCGCGCCTCAGGAGAGCGTTTTCATCGATGATAAGCTTGAGAACGTTAACGTCGCGCGAGAACTTGGTTTCAGAACCATACACGTCACAGACCAGACGGACTTGGAAGAGGAGCTGAGAAAAGTTCTGGGAGACTGGGATCGAACCGAAGAAGTTTCGCAGAAGTGATTGGGAAAAATGAGGTTGAATCGAACCTTTCTGGGGGTATCATTTTCTGGGGGTGACGTGATGAGAAGGTTCGTCCTGTGTCTCATGCTTGTGTTCGTTTCCACACTTTTTGCAGAAGTATTTGCGAACTTCGATTCGTTCCTTGGAGCTGGTGTGTCTAATGACCTCGTGGTTGAAGGACAGCGCAAGCAGATCGATGTGCTCACCAATTATGGTCTGCAGTTCGGCCTCGATTATGGCCTGCACAGGGGCCTGAGGCTCGGAGCGATATTTTCATCTCAGAGTTTCTCGGTGAGGTTCGAAGGAGAAATTCTCAACTTCGGCTTGTTGTGTGCTGGATTCGAAGGTCTTTTTGCGATGGGTTTCCTGGACATCGTCTTACAGGTATCCGGTGAGGCGCACTGGGTGATCAGCTCATTTTCCTGCCAGGATGGCCAGCTGTCACGGGCGAGTTACACGGGAAATCTCTTTGCAGGGAAGGCAGTTTTCGAAAAATTTTTGAGTGAGAATCTGTCAGTAGCCGTCGGCGGAGGTCTCAAGTATTTTTCGGTGAGGGAATTGGATTCCATCGGGCTCAAAGGTTTCGTACCATTCGCATTGCTCAGGATCGGTTATTCGTTCTAATGTTTTTTTAATCTCCCCCCGCTACAAAGAGAAATGAAGGGGGGATATCGATGAGGTTCACGGTGCTTCTTCTAGCCTGCTTGGCTACGGTCGTGCTGACCCAGCAGCTGGTTCCTGTCAAAACGTCAAAACTCGCCGTAGTTCCAGAAACGCTCGTTTTCTTCTCCGGTCTTCCTCAAGACAAAGGAGTTCTTCTCTACAACTACGGCAACGCACCGGCCAAATGGAGCCTGGGACCGTATTCGGCGTTTTTGAAGATCGACACTTCGGACGTTCCCAACCCTCTGCCACCACTCTCCGGCGCATACATGAAAGTCAGCGTGGTCTGGGATCTGGTACCGACGAACGCGGGTACGATCGAAAAACCCGGCACTCTGATCGCTTTGCTTGAGAAGATCCTCGGGATCGACATACCAGACCGTTACAAACACTTCGGGGTGGGCCTGTTCAGCATCAGAGACGAAACCACACCTGGCTTTCACATCGTCACGGTGTTCACAGTGATGCACTGAGCAAATCTTTCACAGCTTGAGCCTTTGCGAAGGCGCCTTTGAGGGTTTTTGCAGCTTCTTCTGAGACTTTTACGGCCGTTTCGAGCGCTGTTTTTCGGTCCTTACCCTGCAGCAGGCAGTGTATGAGCACGGCATCGAACACGTCGCCACAGCCGGTCGTGTAGGGGTGGGCCAGCCCGTCCGTCGGGACGAACAGCTCGCCCCATCTTGCTCCACTCGAACCCATCTTGACGATATCGCACTGCAGGAGTTCACACTGCGATGCGTTCCCAATTAAGAGGAGATCTTCGTGGAGCGATCTCACGTTGGGATCGAGAATCCTCCTGGGGCCAACGTCGAGAAACACCGTGCCCTGGAAGTTTTTCAGGAAACGTTCTATGGTTTCTCTGGGAATCTCGGTGTTGACGAAAGCGAGCTGACAATCAGAGAGGAGTTCCCAGTCCAGATCCAGATCCAGGTTGTTCACTCCTCTCTCAACAGCCACGGTTCTGTCGTTGAGAGAGATGTGTAGACCCGTCGGCCCACGTTTGCGTTTGATGTGCCTCGTGTCGAAGCCGAGCTTCTCTAACCTGTTGAGAAAGAAATTCCCCCTGTGATCATCTCCGACGTTCGAGAAGAACACAACTTCAAAGCCGAGTTGTTGAAGGGCGAACGCCACGTTCAGGCCCGAACCACCGCAATCTTCAATGATTTCACACCTGTGTGGCTCGTCACCGTATATGTATATGTCCACAAAGCTTCCACCGAGCACGGCCAGCTTGGTTTTCATCAGAATATATAATAAATCGGAGGGTGAAAAAAGTGCGAGTGAAATTCTCGAATCTGGCCGACACGATGGTGGGGTTGAAGGAAGTCGAAGTGAAACCAGGGAGGAAAGAGGAAGTGTTGGAACAGATCTCTCAGGTGGCCGGCAAGAAGGTTCGTCTAGACATCAGAGATGACAGTGCGTATCTCATCGTGGAGGAGAACGGAACGACCAGGAAAAGCTGGGTCATTGCACTGTTGAACGGAATCAATGTGGTCGATCTTTCGCCCTCAAGCGTCTGGGATGGGGAGCTCGTGGTGTTCGTCCCGGTCAGTGGTGGATGAGATGTTTCAGCGCCACAGCCAGCTGCTCGGAGAATGTCTGGAGAAACTCTTCAAAGCCAGGGTATTGGTCGCTGGTGTGGGAGGACTGGGGTGCACGGTTTCATCACTTCTGATCCGCCTCGGAGTCGGGCAGGTCTATCTACTGGATGATGCCGTCGTGGATGAACCCGATCTGAACAGACAGATCCTCTACGACAGGTCCGACCTCGGACAGAAGAAAGTGGTGGTTGCTCAGAAAAAACTGTCTCAAATAAACCCCCAGTCCGTGATCGTCCCGCTGGACATCAGACTCGATGTCGATTTTTGCCTTCCAGGTGTCGACGTGGTGATCGATTGCCTGGACAACTTCGAATCGAAATTCGCACTGGACATTCTGTGCGAAAAAAAACAGGTTCCACTGGTGCACGCGGGTGTCGAAAAATTCTATGGACAATTGACCACAATATTACCGGGCTCCTTGAGGTTGAGACAGATCTTCCCCGCACCTCCCAAAGAAGATAGAGCGAGACAGATCTTCCCACCCCTGGTCGTTCTCGTCGCATCTTTGCAGACGAGTGAAGCGGTGAGGTTACTCTGTGGACAAGAACCTCTGCTGAACGGTAAGCTGATGCTGGTAGATTTCTTCAGCATGAGGTTTGAAGTTGTACCGTTACGGAGTGGTGCGGCGTGAAAAGAATACTCATCACGATTTATTTCCTCGTCTCGGCTGTCATCTACGTCGTGTTGGTAGGGGCACTGGTGCTGTTTCTGGGATGGGTTCTGAGTTTCTTCGCTGGAAAGCAGAAGGCGAGAAGGTTCGTTCTCAAACAGGTCAAATTGTTCGGCAAGAACACGTTCAGGTTCATGTTCTGCAGGGTGATCGCACTCGGTCTGGAAAATTACAAACCTGGCACCAGATACATCGTCACACCGAACCATCAGAGTTTGATGGATATACCTCTTATTTTGGGTTACATCGATCCGATGCCGATGGTGGCGAAGAAGGAACTGGCCTGGGTGCCTGGAGTGAGCTGGTACATTCGTTACATGAGGGGAATTTTTCTCGACAGGAAAAACCCGTCCGAGGGTGCACGAGTCATAAGAGAGATGATGGATCTACTTAGAAAAGGGGAATCTTTCTTGATCTTTCCGGAAGGTACACGGAGCGAAGATGGCTCGGTTCGAGAGTTCAAGACCGCCGCTTTCAAGATCGCCAAGAAACTCGGAGTGAAGGTGCTCCCAGTTTCGATATGGGGTACAATGTTCTTGGTACCCAAGAAGAGCCTCGTACTTAATCCCGGTACGGTGTTGATGAAAGTTCATGAGCCAGTCGATCCTGCTCAGTTCAAGGATGAAGTCGAACTGGCGAAGGCGGTCGAGGACACAGTCAGAAAAGGTGTCGAAGAGCTCAAGAGGCTTCAATAGGGGGTGGTCCTGATGAGAAAAGCGTGGGTGAAAGCACTCGTTCTGGACAAAATACACAACTCTCCGGTCGTCATCCTGGGCATCGAAGGTACGAACAAGGTTCTGCCCATATGGATCGGTGCGTGCGAGGCGAACGCGCTGGCCATGAGCCTTGAAGGTTTCGAATTTCCAAGGCCCCTAACCCACGATCTGATACTCAACATACTCGATGCGCTCGACGCGAGGCTGGAACGAATAGTCATACACAGTGTGAAGGACAACGTTTATTACGCGACGCTGATGATCAGGGACCTCGCAGCGATCGAAGGAGAAGATGAGGAATCGGACGATCACGCGATCATAGAGATGGACGCCAGGCCATCGGATTCGATAGTACTCGCGGTGAAAAAGGGTGTGCCCATCTACGTGAGCAACGAGATCGTGGATGAGCACGCCATAGATCTTGATATGCCCGAGGAATCAAGCGACGAGGAGTTCAAGAAGTTTGTCGAAAACCTTGACATCGACGCTTTCAAAAAGATGCTCAGGGATGAACCGAAGGCGGAAGATGAGGAAGACAGAGACTGAATTTCTGGACAGGTTCGAAGAACTTTTGAAAGAGGAAATGAAAGACACTTGCTGCAAAGTAGAGCAAGCGATGGCTTACAGCGCACTGACACCGGGCAAAAGGCTCCGGCCATTGTTGATATGGTCGATCTGCAGAGACATGAACGTCGATCTGAAGTTTGTGTGGCATCCCGCACTCGCCGTGGAACTCTTTCACACTGCTTCTTTGATCCACGACGATCTGCCACAGATAGACGATTCCCCCTTGAGGAGGGGCAAGCCTTCGTGCCACGTTGTTTTCGGTAACGACACGGCGATCCTCGCAGGAGACGGTCTCATGCTCAAAGCGTTCTGCGTTCTGGCTGATTCAGCTGCAGACGCCACCAGGAAAGAACTGCTGTTTCAGTACTTTGCAAGGGCCACCTATCGAGTGCTCGTCGGAGAAGCGCTGGATGTGGAGTACACCGGTGCCGAGCCGAGCCTCGGAGACGTCTTGAGAATGTACGCTGAAAAGACCGGCGCATTGTTTTCGTTCTGTTTTGCGTGTGGTCCGATCCTCGCTGGGAAGTTCGATCTTACTGACAGATTCTCGAAACTCGGTGAAGCTTTCGGAATCTGGTTTCAGGTCAGGGACGACATCGAAGATGCGAGGGGCGATGAAACCAAACTCGGTAAGCCTACCGGTAGGGATGTTGCCCTCGGTAAGCCCACCGTTGTAAAACTCCTCGGTCTTGAACGGAGCGAGATTTTTGCCGATAAACTATTCGGGTCTCTCATGCGCAGTTTGGAGAGGAACAGACTGAACTTCACGCGGGAGTTGCTCGAAGATCTGATGAAAAGGTGAAAGAATGAAGTTTTCCGAGTTTTTCTTAACCATTCTCAGAAGACGATTACTGCTCATAACACTCCTCGCGGCGTTCGTGCTCTTCGTGTCCCTCCTGCTGTGGCGCTCCTATTCGAACCGGCCAAAGATCGTGAAAGGGAGCGAAGAGACAGCGGTTCCACTCACCGTCGTTGTACCCGACGGATCGTACAGCACCAAAAAGACGTACGTTGTCAAGCGTGTGTCACGCGATAGCCTGTCTCCCACGATCGCCAACACCTTCGTGGGGGATCTGTACGAGGTTTCGCCTTCCGATGGTGTGGACGAGTTCGCCATGAAGCCGATCAGGATCATCTACAGGCTCTCGAAGGACCTTTACTTTGGAGGGGACTACGCCAACGTGAAGCTGGCGTACATACCCGATCCCAAACAACCCATCTACAGGATTTTTGGAGGCGCGAACATGGGTTTCGACGATAAAGGGGCTTACATAGAAGCTCACGCGTTTCATACATCGATCGTCGGATTGATCGCGGATGTTCCTGAAAAACAAAAACTTGGCCTGCAACTCCTGGTCGAAAGATCGAGAACCATCGAACCTGTTCTTCTGCTGATCCCCGACGTAGACAGGGGTTTCCTTGGTTTCGTCAACTCTTCGCAGGCGACGAACTTCTGGATCGAACTCTTTCCGACCAGAACGATCATGTACTACGAGTATCCCCTTGCAAGTACACGGTCGGTCTCGTACATGAATTCTTTTCGCAGTTTTGCGCAACAAAACGTGCCGAGCTATCTGCTCTTCGAAGCTGAGAAGCTCGCGATGGAACTGGTGAGGTTGAAGAACTTCGAGTTCGATATCGTCGCACACGGCGTGGGAGCCATAATCGCGAGGCTCGCTGTGGAGTTGCATCCTGAAGTGAAGAACGTTCGGAGTTTGATCCTGGTGAGCCCTCCGAACAGAGGGACGAACGTGGTGAATCCACTCTACTACGGTGCGTTGATTTACAGAAAGGATTCACAGGTTGTGGCGAACAACTTTGGAATCGATCGCTTCGTTGTGGATGCGATGAAGTCACACCTTCTGTACTACCTCGAAGCGCTCGGTCCGATTTACTCTGAGATACTCACTGGTTCCGATTTGCTCAAGAAACTTGACAAGACTGTCAGAAAAGATGTGAGGTACCTCGTGGTTGTGGGGAACTCACCTCCAGCATCGATAGATGTCACTGGAACACAGCTCGAAATCTTTTACCCAGAACTCGTCAAAGGTAAAGGTGATGGGGTTGTGAGCCACGAGAGTGCAACGATAGAAGGAATCGAGAAGATCGTTCTGAACGGATCGTTCTTCGATTGCTATCTCGATCCCACCTTCCACGCTAAATTGAAAGATTTTCTTGCCCAGACCCGTGTGGAGATACCAAGCTACAGAGAGGAGACCTACCCTGAGAGAGTTCCTCAAGCTCAGCAGACAGAAAGGATAGTCAAACCAGCGACTGAAACGAAGAGCTCGACGCAGGTGGAAACGAAGAGGGAAGAGTCTGTTCAGCTACGTGTCTCGTTGCCGGTCAGGTTCGAACGTTCCCAACTTCTTACGAAGGTCGGGGCGCTGGACCTCAAAGGTGCGAGGAGTATACACTTCGTCCTGGGAAGACTCTTCTACGTGCTCGAAGACGGTTTGTACAGCGACGGAAAAAGGATACAATCTGGCACGATTCGTTACGTCCACGTCCTGAACGATAGTATCAGTTTTGTCGCGAACGACAGACTGTACCGTTTCAACGGTAGCAAGGTCACGGACCTTGGGAGGTTGGACCTCGCAGGTGTGGAAGATGTTCTGGCGACTGATGGTGGCGTATTCGCGTTGTTGAGGAGTAAGGAAAACCTTGTTCTGGCCCGCTGGGAGAATGGATGGAAGCAAGTCCAGATCCTTTCGGGAGTCTATGGGAAGTTCATCGATGGTCCTTCACTTTTGGTGATGACGAACAGGGAGATCTATGATTTTTCCATTGGAAATCTGAGAAAGCTCTTAGATTCGTCGAAGATCAGAATCGATGGAAGGTCCGTCGATTTCAAAAGTTGTCTGATGGTTTCTGACCTGTTGTTCGTGGGGCTCAGAAGTTACAGCCTGCTCGTGTACGACCTCAGGACCGAGACTTACACATGGGGTGCGGAAGGCTGGATCGATCCGGAAACGTTTTTGCCTTTGAAAAACGCGGTATTGATCGCCGGTACATCGACGATCTTCACCTTTGACCTTCAAAGAATGAGTTTGAATCCTTCTTATCAATCCTTTTCGGAGAGAATGAACGCCGTCACCGGCGATGGTGAGAAGCTTTACGTTCTGACAGAATCGAGCGTGGAGGTGTATAAATTGAAGTGAGGGATGAAGCATGAGGTACCTCATTTGTGTGTTCGTCCTGCTCTCGGCGTTGGTGCTCGCGAACGCGCTGGAGTACTACAACTCTGCTTTGAACGCTTACGTGCAGAAAGATTACAAAAACGCCCTGGAGTGGTTTGAAACGGCTTTGAGGCTCGATCCGAGCATAGAATCGTACGATCCAATGGTGAAACTCAGGATGGGTCTGTGCGCGTTCGCACTCAAAGATTACGCGAAGGCCAGGGCTTACCTGGAACCGTACGAATCGAGCAACGTTGTGGCGGCAAGTGTACTCAAGGCGATCCGTGAAGGTACACAGAAAAACGAAGAATGGATGGAATGGTTGAGATCGAGAATCCCTCCCCCCACTCCTGTACAGGTGCAGGTCACGAAGAAGAAGTCTCCCGTGTTGCTCACCGTGGGTGTGTTTGCCATCAGTTTTGCTATTTCTTTCTTGCTGTTGAGAATATTGAGGCACAAACGACCCGCTGTGAAGGAGCAGCCCACGGTGGAGGAGAAGCTCGAACGTCAACTCGAAGAGATCGGCATGGTTTCGAACAGTTTGAAGGAAGGAAAGATGGTCATCGATTTTGAAACTGACGAAGAGTTACAGAAACTCGAGGCGCAGATTGAAAGCATCGTTCAGCAGATAATCTCCAAAGAAGGACAAAAGGAAGAAGCGGAGGTTTCTATTGGAGAGGATCCTTTCGCCATCCTGAAGAAGATGGAGGAAAAAGACCAGTACAGCGAAGAAGACGCGAAGATACTGTCTCAGATCATGCAGCAGCTCGTCAATAACCCGGAAGATAGCACAGACGATTCGGACGAGCGAAATCAGTCTTAACGAGGAATGAATCACCTTGTCTTCCAACGACCACGCCCAGCACATCGCATCCCATATCCCTGAGAAGCTTACCGTTGGTGAAACTTTCAGAGATTCTCACGGTGAAGCCCGTGACATCGATGTCTTCGTAAACGTACAGCTTCGTTCCACCCGTGAGTTCACCTTCCAGGCTCACATGACTCGATTCAACGGTGACCTGCATCGAGAATTGTGGAGAATTCCAGGGTTCGATCCAGCACACGTGATCGCTCGTGTGTTTGATGATCCCTACGAACTTTTTGTTCTCTGGATCTATCGCGATATCTCCCACCTTGGCCTGCCCGGTCGCTACCAGATAGTTCTGTCTGAAGCTCAGAACAACGTTCGATTGCTCGAAAGTAACATCACCTATCTTGATGGAACCTTCACGTTCGACGCCCTGGAACACCAGAACGACGGCTTCGTCCAACCTGTGAAGCGTGTGTCTCAGCACGGCTGTGGGATACACGATGGCGTGAACGAAACGAAAGAGAAATTTTGCCGGTTTTGAGAGAAACACGGCATTCAGGGCGAAGATGGTCGCAAAAATGAGCAAGTACGCGATGAAGAAATTGATTTGACGGGTGCTCATCAGTCTACCTGCTGGAGTTTCTTCAGAATGTCCACTTTATCGAGCACCTTTCCAGCCCCGATCGCGACACAGCTCATGGGATCTTCCGCTCTGACAACTTTGATACCGGTTTCTTTTTCTATGAGTTTATCGACACCTCTCGTGAGGGAACCACCACCTGTCGCGACTATACCCCTTTCGACGATGTCCGTAACCAGTTCTGGTGGGGTCTTCTCAAGTGTGGATTTGATCGCGTCGATGATGGCGCTCACAGGCACCATCAAGGCTTCCCTGACTTCCCCTCCCCTTATCGTGATCTTCCTCGGAAGGCCCGTCGAAAGGTCTATTCCAGTCACTGTGGTCTCCAAACTGTCATACTCCGGTGAAGGGAAGACGTTGCCTATCTCTATTTTGATCCTTTCACCGGTTCTCTCGCCGATCGCCACACGGTAGGTTTCCCGAACGTACTGGACGATCGCTTCGTCCATCTCATCGCCGGCGATCCTTATCGATTCCCAAACCACGATGCTGCCCAGCGATATGACAGCAACTTCCGTCGTTCCACCACCGATGTCAACGATCATGTTCCCGTTGGGTTCCTCAACGTCGAGCCCAAGCCCTATCGCGCTCGCCATGGGTTCTTCTATCAAAAACACCCGGGCAGCACCTGCTTCGAGGCCGGCTTCCAGAATGGCCCTCTTCTCCACATCGGTGATACCGATGGGAACGCCTATGACAACCCTCGGCTTGAAGAGAGAGAACGAGGTCCTCGTTTTACCTATGAAATATTTGAGCATCGCGAGCGCCACGTCGTAATCGGCTATGACACCGTCTCTGAGGGGCCTGACGGCGATGATGGAAGCCGGGGTTTTGCCGAGCATCATTTTCGCCTCGAGACCCACTTTGATCACTTCTCCAGTGTCGGCATTTATAGCAACAACGGAAGGCTCGTTTATCACGATGCCTTTGCCCTTCACATAGACAAGGGTGTTCGCTGTGCCGAGATCGATTCCCAGATCCTTCCTCACCACGATGCGCACCGTCCTTTTTATCGCGCTAAATCGATTTTACCATCAGGCGAAGTAAGCGGTGAAGAAAGACAGACCATACAGTATGGCTGTGATCAACAAGGCCTTCCAGCCTCTCCTGTTGTGATCCCGCATCTTTTCATTTTCCTGGTTCCTCATAGCTTTCAAGCCGAGTTCAAAGCTTATGATCGCGAACAGAAGAACGATCGAGCCCGCGTAGAAAAGAATGTTCGAGACGGTCCTCAAGGTTTCAAACCTCCTCAGAACACGTTCCCTATGTTCTGAAAACCTTCACCTATCACGTGGCGAGCCTCACTGATTATTATGAACGCATTTTTGTCGAGTTTTCGGATGAACGATATCAGCTCTCCAAGCTCTCTCCTTCTGAGGACTATGAGAAGTATTTTTCTGTCCTTTTGAGTGTAAGCACCTTTACCTTCTATGTAAGTCGCACCCCTCTTAAGCTCTTTGAGGACGAAGCTGGCTATCTCCTCGTGTTTGTCCGAGATCACCATCACCTGTGTTGAGGATTCAATACCTTTCAATACGAAGTCTATCATCATTCCGTTGATCAGTATGGCGAGCACAGCGTACATTCCAAGTTTCGTTCCCATGACGGTACCGGCAAAGATCGCTATGAGAAGGTCCGTCATCAGGAGCGTGGTACCCATAGGCGCGGCGAAGAATTTGTTGAAGATGCGTGCGACTATGTCGGTACCACCCGTGGACGCGTTCTGAGTGAAGGTGAGGGCCATACCAACGGCGGTGATGATGTCACCGAAGAGTACGGCGATGATGAGATCTTCGGTGAACTTCGGGATCGGGACGATCCTGTCGAAAAGGTCTACGAAAAAGTTCAGGAGGAACGTGCAGTATATCGTTTTCAGGCTGAAATCTTTTCCCACTGTGATGAAGCCAACCAGGAAGAGCAGAGCGTTTATGATGTACATCCACACACCCACAGGAAGGCCCACGAGTCTGTTCAGAACGATTGCCAGACCGCTCGCGCCTCCAGCAGCAATCGAATTCGGAATGAGGAAAGAGACCACACCGATCGCTGTGATGATCACACCAAGAGTGGCAAATACATACTCTTTGAAGATGTACTTCCTGCTCACATTCTCACCTCCACACAGGGAAGATTTTACCATTAAAACATTAGTTTTCGGGAGAAAAAGCGTTTACTTGAGAAATATTTCGGAGTAATCGCCTACAATTGGAATTATTAAGTGATAAACACCAAAAATGGGGACTTGATTTGTCACAGAAAGTGGTGTATTCTATAATTAGCACTCAAATATATAGAGTGATAAAATTCGAAAGGAGGTCGTGGCTATGAAGGTTGTACCGCTCGGTGAAAGGCTTCTGATCAAACCCATCAAGGAGGAGAAGAAAACTGAAGGTGGGATTGTGTTGCCCGATTCGGCTAGGGAGAAACCCATGAAGGCAGAAGTGATCGCAGTCGGAGAAAAAGTTGAGAACATCGACGTGAAGCCCGGTGACAAAGTTATTTACTCGAAGTACGCCGGTACTGAAATCAAAATCGATGATGTTGAGTACATCATCATTGATGCCAACGATATACTGGCGAAAATCGAAAACTGAGAGGAGGGAGAAGTTATGCCCAAACTGTTGAAGTTCAATGAGGAAGCGCGCAGAGCACTCGAAAGAGGCGTCAACAAAGTTGCGGATGCTGTGAGGATCACGCTTGGACCCAAGGGTAGAAACGTTGTCATCGAGAAGAGCTGGGGTTCACCGACCATCACGAACGATGGAGTCTCGATCGCTAAGGAAATAGAACTCGAAGACAAGTTCGAAAACCTCGGTGCCCAACTCGTCAAAGAAGTTGCGTCGAAAACGAACGATGTTGCTGGTGACGGTACAACGACGGCCACCGTGCTCGCACAGGCGATGATCAGGGAAGGTCTGAAGAACGTCGCAGCTGGTGCGAACCCGATACTCCTCAAGCGTGGGATCGACAAAGCCACAGAAGTTGTTGCCAAGTTCATCAAGGACAACGCGAAGAAACTCTCCGGTAGGGAAGACATTGCGCACGTTGCTGCTATAAGTGCTAACAATCCCGAGATCGGTGAACTGATCGCTGAGGCGATGGACAAGGTTGGCGAGGACGGAGTCATCACCGTGGAAGATTCCAAGACGCTGGAAACTTACGTTGAGTTCACCGAAGGTATGCAGTTCGACAGGGGTTACATCTCACCGTACTTCGTAACGGACGCCGAAAAAATGGAAGTCGAACTGAAAGAGCCGTTTATACTCATCACTGATAAAAAACTGAGCGCCGTCAGACCGCTGATACCGATACTCGAAAAGGTCGCTCAAACCGGTAGGCCGCTGCTCGTCATCGCGGAAGACGTGGAAGGTGAAGCGCTCACAACGCTGGTGCTCAACAAGCTCAAGGGTACGTTGATGGCCTGCGCCGTGAAAGCTCCCGGTTTCGGTGACAGAAGGAAGGCGATGCTGCAGGACATCGCGATACTGACCGGTGGAACTGTGATCAGCGACGAACTCGGAATCAACCTTGAGGACGTCACGCTCGAAGACCTCGGAAGAGCCGACCTAGTGAGGGTTAAGAAGGACGATACGATCATCATCGGTGGTAAGGGTAAACCCGAGGAAATCAAGAAGAGGATCGCCCAGATCAAGTCCCAGATCGAGCAGACGACTTCCGAGTACGAGAAGGAAACGTTGCAAGAAAGGATGGCGAAGCTCGCTGGCGGAGTCGCCGTCATAAAGGTCGGAGCCGCGACCGAGACCGAGTTGAAGGAGAAGAAACACAGGATTGAAGATGCTCTGAGCGCTACGAGGGCTGCCGTCGAGGAAGGTATCGTACCCGGTGGTGGCGTGACGCTGTTGAGGGCCAGGAAATCCGTCGAAGAACTGCTGAACAAACTCGATGGTGACGAAAAGATCGGAGCCCTCATCGTCTACAAAGCGCTCGAAGCGCCCATCAGACAGATCACCGAGAACGCCGGTTACGATGGAGCTGTCGTAGTTGAGCGTGTGCTCAACTCCAAGGACTTCAGCTTCGGATTCGACGCTCTCAAGGGCGAATACGTTGACATGTTCAAAGCTGGAATCATAGACCCGGCGAAGGTCACAAGAAGTGCGCTGCAGAACGCGGCATCCATCGCTGGCATGCTGCTGACAACTGAAGTCCTCGTCGTTGAAAAACCCGAAGAGAAGAAAGAAACAACGCACATGCCACCTGAATACTGATTAAGATCGATGGTAATGGAGAGGAGGGCTGCCCGCCCTCCTCTTCTTTTTCTTCTTATGGTTTGAGGACCAGCATGATGCCCATATCCTCGCTGCCGAACTTTAGAAAGGATCTTTCGCTCGCGAGCCCGACCGTGAGCGCGCAGACCAGTGAATCGAGGAAGTCTTCGTAACTTTTGACGCTGTCCTGAGGTACATTGAGATCGTCCGGTATCTCGATGAATGTCTCGATCTTCTTTCTCAAGTATTCGAGTTTCTCAAGTTTTTCCTCCGATCTCAGCTTTTTGTAGTGAAACACTTTCATGTCGTTGAAAAGCACCAGGATCGTGGCGTGAGGATAGACTTCGAAGATGTTACCATTTTGAAAGCTGTACCCGATGGTTTTCAAAGCTTCGTAAAGCTTTTCGGGGAAAAAGAAGGGATACCTTCTTTTGTTCACAGGATAAAGAGAAAGACCGAACTTCGCGAAATGTTTGATGAATTCCTTCTCGTTCGGTCTGTGTCCGGTTTCGTTCCGAATCACCAAGGGTGCGTCCACACCGATGACCGTGTTTTCATAATTTCTCAGCAGCTGAACGATCCATTCGATGTCTTCACTGTAGACAAAATCGATCAGGCGAAACCGCCTGTCCAGAACAGAAACGGCAGTCGGCCTCTTTCCCGTCCAAGAAGGATCGATGCCGCAGAAATGATCGAAATGTTTTTTCACACTTCACCTTCCTTTGGTACGACACAGATGAAGGACGAAGGTCCATCTGAGACGTTGACGAACTGGTGGAGTTCGCCTGGAGCCACATAGACGAAGAATCCTTCTTCTACAATTTTTTCTCCATCCTGGAAGACCACCTTGAGCTTTCCTTTGACGACGAATACTTCGTGCTCCCATGGGTGAGAATGGAACGGCGTGGACGCGTTCGGTTCGAGAGTGAACAGCCTCATGACGAAGGTTGGCGCTTCGTTTTTGTCGATGAGAACCCTTTTCAAGATTTTACCGTCCATGAGCTTTTGAGGTTGTACCTCGCCCCAGTACTTGATCAGCAGATTGATCCCTCCCAGAGATATTAAAACATTATTTCCTGTACAATATCCATAAAGGAGGTGTTCGGATGAAGGAAGTGAAAGTCTGGAAACCCAGCGGAGAAGAGGTAAGACAAGCCATGAAGTGGCCCACCTGGTCGAAGGAAGAGAGCGTTTTCGACTGGTACTACGATGAGGATGAACAGTTCTACGTGGTTGAGGGAGAAGTGGAGGTCACGCTCGAAGATGGTAGAAAGATACAGTTTGGACCGGGTGACATGGTGAAGTTTCCGGCGGGAACGAGGTGCACCTGGCACGTGAAGAAACCCATTTTCAAGCACTACAGGATCGGATGATAAAAAATATGGGCGATCTTCCGATCGCCCAAGAAACATTCTATCCGCGTGTCTATCTTGTCAAAGGAGGGTGGGGGGCTCGCCCTGGTTCCACAGTTTAGACGATGTGTTTTTCCGAATGGTTCAGCTGAGGTTTGTAAATTCATTGTAAACTGGGGGATGAAAATGAACCTGCTTGAGAGTATCCCACGCAAGGATGGTTTCAGGATGCCCGCAGAGTTTGAACCACATTCAAAGTGCTGGATGATCTGGCCAGAAAGACCGGACAACTGGAGAAACGGTGCAAAACCGGCGCAGGAGGCTTACTCGAAGGTCGCTGAGGCCATCAGTCAGTTCGAGAAAGTCACCGTGTGCGTCTCTCATGAGCAGTACTACAACGCGAGAAAGAAACTTCCTCCACGCGTGAGAGTCGTCGAGATGTCGAGCAACGATGCGTGGATGCGCGATGTTGGCCCAACGTTCGTGGTGAACGACGAGGGAATCGTACGTGCGGTGCGCTGGAAGTTCAACGCGTGGGGTGGACTGTACTTTCCCTGGGACAAGGACGAACTTGTGGCTTTGAAGGTCGCCGATATGGAAGAAATGGACTGTTACCAGGCCCCCATGGTCCTCGAGGGTGGTTCGATCGATGTCGATGGTGAAGGAACGCTCATAACGACCGAGGAGTGTCTTCTGAACTCGAACAGAAATCCACAGCTTTCGAAGGAACAGATAGAGCAATTTTTGAAGGACTATCTCGGTGTTGAGAAGATCATCTGGTTGAAGCGTGGTGTGTACAACGACGAAACGAGTGGACATGTGGACAACCTGTGCAGGTTCGTCAGGCCGGGCGAAGCCGTTCTGACTTGGACTGAGGATAGGAACGATCCGCAGTATGAAATCAGCAGGGAGAACTACGAAATACTCTCCAAAGAAACCGACGCAAGGAGAAGAAGGCTGAAGATCCATTTGATTCACCAACCATCCCCCATCTACGTGACCGAAGAAGAGGACAGCGGTGTTGATTTTTCAGAGAGAACACACAGAAGACCTGCAGGGTACAGGTTGCCTGCGTCGTACGTTAACTTTTACTTCGCCAGAGGTGCTTTGATCGTTCCCGTCTTCAACGATCCGAAAGACAAAGAAGCGCTAAGAAAGTTCAGAGAGATTCTACCGGACAGAAAGATCGTTCCCGTCTATGCACGCGAGATCCTGCTCGGGGGAGGAGCGATCCATTGCATAACCTTGCAACAACCTCTGGGGGTGAGAAGATGTTGAAAGATAGGGTGGCGATCGTGACTGGTGGTGGACAGGGTATAGGTGCCGCCATCGCCCAGTTGTTCGCACAGAACGGTATGAAAGTGGTGATTGCAGAGATAGACGAAGAAGCCGGGATTGAACGCGAAAGCATCCTGAGGTCCGGCGGGTACGATGTGAAGTTCATAAGAACCGATGTGTCTGACGAAGGATCCGTCAAGAGGATGGTCGAACAGACTGTGCAGTTTTACGGCGGTGTGGACGTTCTGGTGAACAACGCGGCCATAAGTTCCACGAAGAGTATTTTTGAAAGGACCCTTGAGGAGTGGGAAAGGGTCATACGTGTGAATCTGACAAGTCCTTACATCTGCGCCCGTTATTGCGCCGAGCAGATGATCAAAAGAGGCGGCGGGGTCATAATAAACATCGCCAGCACGAGGGCGTTCATGTCCGAACCAGACACCGAGCCCTACTCCGCATCCAAAGGTGGTGTGGTTGCGCTGACTCATTCGCTCGCGATAAGCCTGGCCAAATACAAAATCAGAGTTGTGTGCATCAGCCCAGGCTGGATAGAGACGTCGAGGTGGAAGAAAAGCTCTCTAAGGAAAGAGCCAGAACTGAGGCCGATCGACCACGAGCAACATCCGGCAGGTCGCGTCGGAGATCCCATGGACATCGCGAATTTGTGTCTGTTCCTAGCGGACAACGAAAAATCTGGATTCATCACGGGCGTCAACTTTACGGTCGATGGGGGTATGACTGTGAAGATGATCTACGCCGAGTGAGTATAAGCGAATCGCCAGCTGGCCTCTGAAGCCCAGGATGATTTCGGGCTCGAATATCCCGTTTTTCTGGGTCCGTTCGGGTGCGATTCGATTGGGGGATCTGCGAGGATTTTTCATGGGTCTGCCACCGAATGAGTAGATGTGTTCTTCTGTTCGATTGCATCGATGAAGTACAGCCCTCTGGAGGCAAGCAGTATAAGGCTCGATTGCGCATTTGTGAGTTTGATTCGAGGCGGTTTCCTGAGACTTGCGTGTGTTTTTTTGCCTTTTGGAAAGAGAGTTCCCTCGAATGTTAATTTCTATCACTCCGTATTATATTTGTGGAAAGGCGCGCCGGACTGAAAGCTGTCAGAACCACAGCGTACAGTGGGATAGGTCTACCTGTTCAGGTTTTAGATTGACCGTTTATGATTTTCGGTTCAAACCGAACACCTTTGAAGAATATCTTCAGACAGTGAAAGCTGGTAACACATCTTTCGATGGTGAATCAAGTATGGTGAAGAAATTCCAGCGGGCATGGCCCGCCTTTTCTTTTTGTTTGTGCAAAGATACAAATTGGTTTTGGAGACTTGAATCTCACGGTGTTTCTCTCACCAAGGCGAGCAGGTTGGCAAGTTCATCTGGAAGTTCGATCGGTGATCCTGGAGGCGTGTAGATGGTCAGGATGACGAGCCTGTTCTCGAGCAACGCTGTAATCCTGTACACATCACAATTGATCCTGGGCTCACCGAGGACAGTGTTCTGGGGGAGGAAGCTCAGATAATCCAAAACTTTCATGATGCATTCTCGATCGAGCTCAAGGAAGGACTCTGACAGTGTTGTAATCTTTCTGCACACGAAATGATCACCGACCTTTTGTATGTACAACTTCACTCTGTGAGGAACGAATCCACCAGAGACGTACGATAAAACAATGAAAACTTCAGATTCACCGCCTTTCTGAGTGGTGTCGATCGAAGGATAACCCAGGCAAAGAAGTTCCTGCGCCAGTAAGCCACAACAAATGAGCACAAGACCGAATGCAAAAACTTTCAGCAGCATGAACGCACATCACCCCCCTTCTCGATCGAGCGCCGGGGTTGGAATGTGAGGGAATGACTGAACCGTCAACTTTTTTGAACGTTTGGTCTGTAGTAGCTCAGATAGTAGAACAGCGCGGTGAATATGCCAGGGCCAACGATGTTACCCAGAGTCGCTGCGACGATGTTCTTCCAGAATCCAGCCCAGGTGAGCGTTTCCGGCCCAAAACCTGAAATGGTTCTGGTGATGATCAAATCATGAGCTTCAACGTCTGAATTCTCTGAAGAGTTCTTCGAACACATTCAGGGCTTTTTCTATTATATCCTTTCTCGACACATCGTTGTGTGTGACGAGTCTTATCGAGGTGTCTGAAAATGCAACTGCAAGTACACCTTTTTCGCGCATCGCGCTCAAAAACTGGTGTGCGTTGACCTTCAGATTGTCGGTCTTCAATATCACCATGTTCGTTTCCACATCTTCAACGTTCACCGAATAACCTATCTCTCTCAGTTTCGTTGCTAAGAACTTCGCGTTCTCGTGATCTTCCTTCAATCGATCGACCATCTTGGTCAGAGCGATGATGCCTGCTGCCGCCAGAACGCCCGCCTGTCTCATACCCCCACCGAGGATCTTCCTCGCCTTTCTCGCCCTCTCGATGAACTGTTTGCTTCCCACGACTATCGAGCCTACCGGGGCGCAGAGACCTTTGGAGAGACAGAACATCAGCGAATCGGCGTACTTAGCATACTCTTTGACAGAAATACCAGACGCAATCGAGGCGTTGAAGATCCTCGCTCCGTCCACATGAACGTTTATCCCGTGTTCCTTGGCGATCTGGTATATTGCCTTGAAGTTTTCCAGCGGAACGACTCTGCCACCCGATCTGTTGTGGGTGTTTTCTATCGTTATCAGCGAGGTCCTTGGAAAGTGTATGTCTTTTGGTCTTATCGCCTTCCTGACATCGTCCGGATCCATCGCACCGTTTTTGCCTTTTATCGGGTGCGGCATGACACCCGAAAGGACAGACATGGCACCGGCCTCGTACCAGAAGATGTGGCTGTCTGCTTCGAGTATCACCTCATCTCCGCGCTGCGTGTGCACCATGATGCTGACCTGATTTCCCATTGTTCCAGACGCAACGAAAAGGGCGGCTTCTTTGCCGAACATCTCCGCGGCGAGTTGTTCGAGTCTGTTCACAGTGGGATCTTCACCGTAGACGTCGTCGCCGACTTCAGCTTCCGCCATCGCTTTTCTCATCTCAGGTGTCGGTTTCGTGACCGTATCCGAACGAAGATCGATCACGCTATCACTCCTCAGCGGTTGAACTTTCTCAGAACCTTACCGGGTCTTTCACCCGTGAGCTGTCCATCGCGTACCACAATCACTCCGTTGACGAGAACGTGCATGATGCCTTCGGGATATCTTTTTGGATCTTCAAAGGTTGCAAGCTCTTGGACTTTTTCCAGATCGAACACGACGATGTCCGCAACCATCTTCGGCCTCAAAATGCCTCTGTCGAAAAGGCCGATCTTCCTTGCGGGAAAGCCTGTCATCTTCCAGATGGCCTCTTCCACACTCAAAAGTTTCTGCTCCCTGACGTAGCGCGACAGCACCCTCGCAAAGGTTCCGAAATTCCTCGGATGTGGATGACCATGCGAGAGCGGTCCGGAAACTGAAAGCGCGCTGCCGTCCGAGCCTATCATCGAATAAGGGCTCTTGATAACGAGCCTGACATCTTCTTCGTCCATCGCAAACCTTATCATACCGACCCGACCCCGTTCTTCAAGGATGAGATCGAATGCGGTTTCGAGGGGATCTTTGTTGAGAACTTTTGCGATCTCGGTGAGGCTTTTTCCCTGAAACGGTCTGTTCTTTTCGCTGAACACGTAACTGATGTGTATTTTGTCGTAACCGCCCATGGCTTTCTGCACGGGATCGATCTGCCGCTTGATCCTTTCTCTGATCTTTGGATCTCTCAGCCTTTCGAGCATCTTTTCGAGCCCGCCTTCGTGGACCCAGTCTGGCAGTATCGCGTCCAGATCGGTCGACGTTGCCGTGTAAGGGTAAACGTCGCACGTGACATCGTAACCTTCGGCGCGTGCCTGTTCTACCATCTTGAGCGTTTCTTTCACCTTACCGAAGTATTTTTCTCCACAAGCTTTGTGGTGGGAGATCTGCACGGAAACTTTGCTCTTTCTTCCGATCTCGATCGTTTCCTGAACGGATTCGATCAACCTCGCACTCTCGCTGCGCATGTGTGTGGCGTAAAAACCGTTGTATCTGTGCACCACCTTGCACAGTTCAGCTATCTCGTCGGTGTCTGCGAAACTTCCCGGTGGGTATATCAAACCGGTGCTCATGCCGAACGCACCCTGTCTCATGGATTCCGCCACGAGTTTCTTCATCTTCTTCATTTCTTCGGGTGTGGGCTTTCTGTTTTCGTATCCCATCACAGATTTTCGAACCGTTCCGTGCCCGACGAGGGTGGCGTAATTTATCGCGGGCTTTGCGCCTTGGAGCGCGTTCAGATAATCTTGAACGGTTTGCCAGCCCGCTTCAACACTGTACATCTCTCTGTAATGCTGTTTCGTTTCTTCGAGCGCATCGCTCAGCAGTGGGGCCAGAGAATAACCGCAGTTTCCGACGAGCTCGGTGGTGACACCCTGTCTCAGCTTGCTCTCGTAGAAAGGATTCACGAAGGCAGAGAAATCCGAATGGCTGTGTATGTCTATGAAACCCGGGCATACGAACATACCCTTCGCGTCAATGGTTGTCTTCGCTTTCCTGCGGTTGAGTTTTCCCATTTCGACTATCTTCCCGTTTTCGATGGCTACATCTGCGTAGAACCAGGGACTGCCGGTTCCATCCACCACCATTCCGTTCACTATCAGCACATCGTACATGATCGTCACTCCAGAAAAAAGAGCGCGCAACTGCGCGCTCACACGATGATGTTCAGCAACCTTTTTGGAACGTACACGGCATCCTTCGGGCTGTTGTTCACGAATTTCTTCACCTTTTCACTCTCCAAAGCGATCCTGAGAACTTCTTCTTTCGTTGCGTCGATGGGAATCTTTATTCTGTCTCTCAGTTTACCGTTCACCTGGACTGCGATCTCCACCTCTTCGACTTTCAAAGCTTCAGGATCGTACTCTGGCCAGGGTTCCTCCATGATCGATGTCGTTTTGCCCATCGCGTGCCAGAGTTCTTCAGCAAAATGCGGTGCGAACGGAGAGATCATTAAAACGAACTTCTCGGCGAACTCTTTCAACAGTGGCACGTGCCACGAATCTTCCGGAACTTCCTGAAGATAATCCGACACGTCGTTGACGAGTTCCATCAAGCTACTGATGGCCGTGTTGAATTTGAAACCACCTTCCATGTCCTGAGTGATCTTCAGCAGGGCAGAATGTAACTTCCTTCTGAGTTCTTTTTCTCGAGGGCCGAAGCTCGACGAACTCTTAGGTTCGAGCGAAATGATCTTGTCTATGAGGTTCCAGGCCCTCCTGATGAACCTGTGTACACCCTCGATACCCGCATCGCTCCACTCGGCATCCTTCTCGGGAGGTCCCATGAACAGTATGTAGAGTCTCAGCGTGTCGGCGCCGTACTTTTCGATCATGTCGTCGGGAGAAACGACGTTGCCCTTACTCTTGCTCATCTTTGCACCGTCTTTGTATATCATGCCCTGCGTGAACAGGTTGGTGAAGGGTTCGTCAAAGTCGAGATAACCAAGGTCGTGCAGGACCTTTGTTATGAACCTCGAGTAGAGCAAATGGAGTATGGCGTGTTCCACTCCGCCAACGTACTGATCGACCGGCAACCAGTAGTTCACATCTTCTTTTTTGAACGGGGCGTCTTCCAAATCGGGATTGATGTACCTCAAGAAGTACCACGAAGAATCGACGAAGGTGTCCATCGTGTCCACTTCGCGCGTGGCCGGACCACTACATTTCGGACAGGTCGTTCTCTTGAATTCTTCTTTCAGCGCCAGTGGGGATTGTCCCGTCGGCAGGAATTCGACATCGTACGGGAGCGTCACGGGTAGATCCTTCTCGGGTACAGGAACAACACCGCATTTTTCACAGTAGATGATGGGTATTGGAGCACCCCAGTATCTCTGGCGGGATATGAGCCAGTCCCTCAGTTTGTACTGTACCGAGCGTGTTCCGATGCCATGTTCCTCGAGCCATTCTATGACCTTCTCCATCTCTTCCGGAACCTTCGTTCCACTCAAAGGGCCACTGTTCACCATGATGCCCGGCCCATCGTAGGCTCTACCTTCGTTGAACGGTTCGGAAGGCTGTATGACTTGCTTTATCGATATGTTGTACTTCTTCGCGAATTCATAATCTCTCTGATCGTGTGCCGGCACTCCCATGATCGCGCCGGTACCGTATTCCATGAGAATGTAGTTCGCCACGTAGATGGGCACCCTCTCACCGTTCACGGGGTTTATCGCGTATCTACCGGTGAAGAAGCCTTCCTTTTCTGTTTCGAGCGCACCCCTTCTGTGTCTGTCCTGCATGCTGACGCGCACAAGGAATTGTTCAAGATCGTGTTTGAGTTCGGGCAGGACAATCTGTTCCACCAGCGGTGATTCCGGTGCGAGGGCCATGAAAGTGACGCCCCAGAGCGTGTCTGGCCTGGTCGTGAATATCTCAATATCGACATCGAGTCCCTCGACTTTGAACTTCACCTTCGCACCTTTGCTCTCACCGATCCAGTTTCGCTGCATCGTTTTGACGTGCTCTGGCCAGCCCGTAAGCTTGTCAAGATCTTTCAGGAGTCTTTCTGCGTAGTTGGTTATCTTGAAGAACCACTGCTCAAGGTGCCTTATCGTTATGGGAGTTCCGCAGCGCTCGCATCTCCCGTCCTTCACCTGCTCGTTCGCGAGCGAGGTCATACACTTTGGACACCAGTTCACGGCGGCCTTCTTCTTGTACGCAAGGTCTGCTTCGTAGAGTTTCAGAAAGATCCACTCGGTCCACTTGTAGTAAGGTTCAAGACACGTGATTATTTCTCTATCCCAGTCGTAGCTGATCCCGAGACGTTTTATCTGTTTTCTTATCGTGTTGATGTTGTTCAGAGTCCAGTCCTTTGGATGGATCTTCCTTTCGATCGCGGCGTTCTCCGCGGGCAATCCGAAGGCGTCGTAACCGAACGGATGCAGCACGTTGTAGCCGCGCATGCGTTTGTAACGCGCAACCGCGTCGCCTATCACGTAGTTCTTAACGTGTCCGACGTGAAGCGTTCCAGAAGGGTAGGGAAACATAACAAGCATGTAGTATTTGGGTTTTTCACTCCTCTGAGGTGTTCTGAAAAGGCCTCTTTCCTCCCAGTACCTCTGCCATTTCGGTTCTATTTCACTCGGTTCGTACTTCGGCACAGCACCACCTCCAGCTACTTAGCTAAGATTATACCATTCAGTAACGAAAAGAGCTTCGAAAACGCCCTGTATCTGTGGCTCACACTATGTTTCTCCTGGCCGAGTTCTCCGAACGTTTGAGCAAAGCCTTCCGGGATGAAGATCGGATCGTAACCGAAACCATATTTTCCACGTATCTCCTCACTTATGTGCCCTTCGACGATCCCTTCTGTGCAGATGAGCAGCTTTCCAACAGGATCGTAGTAAGCAGCGGCACAGACGAATCGTGCGGTTCTATCGGTCTTACCTTCGAGCATCTTCAGGATGAATTTCATCTTTTCTTCGTAACTGGTGTTCGGCATGAACCTCGCGGAATGAACGCCTGGAAATCCGTTGAGCGCATCTATCATCAGGCCGGAATCGTCAGCGATCGTAGGAAGACTTGATTTTCCCGCATAAAACATCGCTTTCTTTATGGCGTTCTCTGTGAAAGTTTCTCCATCTTCTTCGGCTTCACCTTCGATCCGGAGATCCTTCAGCGTGACGATCTTTACACCCTCAGGGACGAACCTCCTGATCTCTTCAACTTTGTGCTCGTTCCTGGTTGCTAGCAGGAGCATTCAACCCCCTCCATCATCTTTCGCACCGAGGCTGGATCTGGATTTCTGAATATGCCGTATCCCATGACGAGTATTTCGGCGCCGGCACAGACAACTTTTTCCATCGTTTCTTCGTTCACGCCGCCGTCGACCATGATCTTCACATCCAGCGATCTTTCATCTATCATGCGTCTGAGCCGTTTGATCTTCTCAACTGTCCACTCTATGAACTTCTGACCTGAAAAGCCAGGATTGACAGTCATCACGAGCACACCGTCGAGTTCCACAAGGATGTCCGTGAGTACCTCCACGGGCGTGTGGGGGTTCAGAACCGCGTACGCTTTGGCGCCATTTTCCTTTATTTTCTGGACTGTGCGATGGAGGTGCGCACACGCTTCGTAGTGAACTCCAATCCACGATGCTCCGGATCTGGCGAAGCTTTCTACGTATTTGTCTGCATCGATGATCATCAGATGAACGTCTATCGGCAAGTTCGTGCAGGATTTGACCGCTTCCAGCAGTGGAAAACCGAAAGTGATGTTCGGCACGAACACGCCATCCATCACGTCGAGATGGATCATGTCCACGTAGGGTTGGACCCTCCTGATCTCCTCAGCGAGCCTTGAAAGATCGCAGGCGAGAATGGAAGCAGAAATCATCCTCATTTTCCGCTCACTTCCCTGAACATCTCAAGGTAGTTTTCGTAGCGGGTTCTGGCTATCACACCTTCTTCGACAAGTTCCTTTATCCTGCATCCCGGTTCATCCACGTGATTGCAGTCCTTGAAGAGGCAGTTTCTGTGTTCTCTGATTTCTTTGAAGTAATACTTCAATCTGTCCGGTCTTATGTGATCGATCTCTATCAGTGAAAAACCCGGTGTGTCGGCGACCAGACCCCCGAAGGGAAGGTGTAGCAGTTCGGCGGCTGTGGTGGTGTGTCGACCACGCTCAAGCTTTTCTGAAACTTCCTGCGTCCTTAAATTGGCACCCGGACAGATCACGTTGAGCAGGCTGCTTTTGCCGACACCGGAAAGCCCGGCGAAGACGGAAACCTTATCCTTGAAATGCGCTATAAGTTCGTCTATGCCTTCCTTGGTCTTGGCACTCGTCATCACCACGGGGTACAGTTTTGAATACGTCTCTAGAAAATATCTTTTCCTCTCTTCATCTTCTTCGTTTAGCAAGTCTATCTTGTTAAGAACAATGAGCGCGTTCAGGTTCGCTTCTTCGACGAGCACAAGGAGTTTGTCGAGTACGAGCAGAGGAACTTCGGGTCTCTTCAACGTGTAGACGCAGACCACCTGGTCGACGTTCGCGATCTTAGGTTTTGGAAGTTCGTTCTTCCTTTTCAGTATGGATTCGACCACGCCCGTGTCGTGTACGCGAACGTATTCGACGATGTCTCCGACAACTGGTTTGAGGTTCGACAATCTGAATCTTCCTCTCAGCACACACCTTATCCTTTCTTTGGTGTTGATGTCTTCCACGAGCAGAGCGTTCGACATAAATTTGACCACTATGCCTCTGTTCCTGATGTCAATCCCTCCCAGGTTCACCCACATCTATGAGAATGGAGACTTCCTCGCCTTTTTTCAACTCACTGCCTGGTGGTGGGTATATGCCCATCACCCTGCCATCCACGCCTTTGAAAGGCATTTGAACCATTCTAACTTTAAAACCTACACCTCGCAATATGGCCTCGGCCGTTTCTCTCGGTACCCCGACCAGATTCGGTACAATAAATTTGCGCGGCTCTTCACAGAACAGATTCACCGCTCTGCCTTTTCGCACTTTACTCTCCGCCTGTGGAACGGTGAACTGGACGGTCCCTTCCCCATGGATCTGCCCGACCTTCAAGCCAGCGTTTTCAAGCATCTTTCTCGCCTGTTCAACACTCGTGCCAGCCACGTTGGGAACGACTGTCTGGGCCGGTCTGATCCAGAAAAAGATCAAAAAAGTCAGCGCGCCGAGGAAGGAACCGATGAGCAAAAAAACGATGAAATTGAGGACGTTTCTCAGGGCTTTGTTTGAAGCTTTCTGAGCCTGAGCTGACCGCATGCCGCTTCGATGTCCGCTCCTTTCTCCTGCCTGAGTTCTGCTTCGATTCCGTTTTCAAGGAGAATCTCTTTGAACCTCGTCATCTTCCATCGGGATGGTTTTTCGAAACCGGCCGTGGTCGGATTGACTGGGATCAAATTGACGTACACTTTCAGATCTTTCAGGAGCTTCGCGAGCCTTCGCGCGTCCTCATCGAAGTCGTTGAACTCTTTTATGAGTATGTACTCGATCGTGACGCGCCTGTTAGTTTTCTCCTGGTATATCTTGACCGCGTGCAGTATTTCTTCGATGGAATACTTTCTGTTGATGGGGACGATTGCGTCCCGTTTTTCGTTGCTCGCCGCGTGGAGCGATATGGCGAGTCGAACGTCGAGCCCCTCTTCGGCGAACTTCACTATCTTGTCCGGGATACCCACCGTGCTGACCGTGATCCTGCGAACTCCCACGTCCTTCATCTTCGGATGTATCAGCATCCTGATGCTCTTCACCACGTTATCGTAGTTCAGGAACGGTTCTCCCATACCCATGTAAACGATGTTTCTGACGTTTCTTCCAGAATCGTTCTCTACCGCGAGGACCTGTCCCACGATCTCATCCGCGGTCAGATTCCTCACGAAACCGCTCTGACCCGTGGCGCAGAAGGTGCATTTTATGGGACAACCCACCTGCGTGGAGATGCACGCGGTGGCGTATCCTTCGTGGAACAGAAGGACCGATTCGATCGTGTTGCCATCTTCGAGCTCGTACAGAAACTTTGTCGTTTTGTCTATTTTCGACACTCTCTTTTCGAGCAGTCTGGGCAACCTTATGGTGAACTTCTCTCTGAACAGGGCCCTGTGTTCTTTGGAAAGGTTCGTCATGGCTTCGAAGGTGAAGACGCGTTTTTTGTAGACCCAGTCGAGCAGTTGATCGGCACGATACCTTTCAAGGCCCATCTGGGTTACGGCACTGACCACTTCTTCGTAACTCATCTCGAGCAGGTTCAAAATCTCACCTCAGCAATGATTATAGACTGTGTGGAAGAACTCTGGATGAATTTTATTCGATGGTGTTTTGAACACGGAATGGCCCCTCAGAGTTGTTCTATAATCTTGTGATCGGGAGTGATGGATTTGACGGTGAACGAAGCGAAATTTTTGTGCAGGAAGATCATGCAGGCAGGAGAAGTTCCCCTGCTTGTAGGGCATTTCGGCGTTGGTAAAACTGATGTGGCCAGACAGATCGCCGCCGAGACGAACAGGAAGATCGTCGTATTGGTTCTCTCACAGATGGAGCCTGGAGACCTCATAGGACTTCCTTCGAGACAGGAAGAGAAAACGAGTTTCCTGAAACCAGACTGGTGGCCAGAGAGCGGGGATTATCTGATAGTTCTGGATGAGATAAACCGCGCTCACAGATCGATAAGGAACGCGATCATGCAGCTTTTGATAGACAGGCGCATTCACAACCACGTTCTACCGGACGGAGTCTGGATCATGGCCACGATGAATCCACCAGACGAAGAGTACGACCAGGCCGACCTCATAACGGATCCAGCCTTTCTGTCGCGTTTCTTCGTTCTTTACGTGAATCCCACGGTGGAGGAATGGAGAGAGTGGGCGCAACTCAACGGCGTCGATTCGAAGGTGCTGGAGTTCATCACGAACTATCCAGAGTTCCTTTATGCGAGCAACCCGTTGTCCCTTCGAGCGGAGTTGAGGCCGAGTCCGAGGAGCTGGTACAAACTCAGCAAGGTTTTGAAATACATGTCCGAAGAGGAGATTGAAAAGTACGGTTACACCCTCGCATCCGCGATAGTGGGTGCCGAGGCGGCGAAGGCCTTCATCGAGTTCAAAAGGTCTGAATCAGTACCCATGCCGCGCAAGGTCTTGCTCGAAGGTGTCGAAGAAGTTTACAAGAACGATCTCGACAGATCCAACTCATTGGTCGTCAGACTGATAGACTACTTCTCCAAATTGAGTGGCGAGGAAGCAGAACTGTTGTCCGCACACGTTTCGAGGGTGGCTAAGAACATAGATAAACTCGCTTCGATACTGCCGAAAGACTCTTTCTATGCATTGGTGAGGTTCATCGTGGACAGAGCGAACAGGGACGAGCACAACTCCGAATTCTTCGAAAAACTGCTCGAAAAACTCTCGAATCTCGACAACACAAAGGCGGCGCTGAAGGATCTATGATCGAAAAGATTTTCATCAACTTTGCCAGGCGTTCCCCTTTCTACATGTATCTGCTTCTGAACATGTCGGTTCAGCCCTCACTCGAAGCGGAGAAACTTTATCTGTCTTTTAAAAATGGCAGATTCACCATCGTTTACAACCCGCGCTGGGTCGAGCGAAAGTCTGAGCAGTTCGTTGAGGCTTTCCTGCTGCACCAACTCATGCATTTGATAAATTTACATTTTCTCATCAAACCGAAGGACGATCGAGACAAGGCCATATGGGACTTGGCGATGGATGCCGCCATAAATCAGCACATTCCAGAACTGGCCGCGTTCGGTGTTCCTCTGAACCTGCTCGTCGAAGAAGGTCACGGTGTGGACAACGAAAATCTCTTCGTTCTGCCTCCCGACTGGATGCCGGACAGGTCCGCAGAAGAATACCACACCTGGATCCTGCAGGAGATGGAAAGACTCGGCAGATTCGATGTTCTTGTCGTTGCGGAACTGCGAGAAAACAGCCTGGATTCTCACCAGCAGATGCGTGCGTGTGACAACGTGGACATGATGCTCGAGTTGAGTCAAAGTATGCTCTCCAAGGCTTTCAACCTGTACGGCAGAGAATTGCCCTCAGGTGTGAGAAGGATGGTGGAACTTTCCATCCTCAAACCTGTTTTGAACTGGCGAGACACTCTCAGACGCTTTGCCGGCGTTTCCGAATACGGTGAGAGGTACATGACCCCTCTGAAACCGAACAGGCGTTACGAAGATCAGCCGGGCTGGAAAATGGAACGTGCGGCCAGGCTCGGGCTCATCGTCGACACGAGTGGTAGCATAGTTCAAGAGGAGTTGGATGCCTTCTTCACCGAGATAGAGGCGCTGTCACGCTATGTGGACACGAGCCTGGTGCTCGTGCAGGTCGATAGAGCGGTGAATTTGAAAGTGAACTACACCAGGGGCATGTGGAGGAACATGCAGATCGTTGGCGGAGGAGAAACGGACCTTCAACCTGCGGTGGATTACCTCGAGCACAATTACAGACCTGAAGGACTGGTGATCTTCACCGATGGATATGCGGACCTTCCAAAGGTGAGGAGGAGAGTTCTCTTCGTTCTGTCCAAGTATCACAGCGACGAGTTCTTGATGCAGGCACGTGAGACGTACGGGCGTTCGAGTGTGGTGGTTCTGGATTGGTGAGCGTGGGACCAGCCAGCGTTGCGAATGAACTGAAAAGGGTGCTCGAAAGGTTCGAGGTCAGCGATTTTCTGGTTCAGATGGAGGCCTTCAGGGAGAAATTGGACCAGTACCACAGGCACGTGGTGCTCTTCTCTGCCGGAAGATCAGAGAATTTTCACCTCTTCGTGGCAGTGGATCATCTTGGAAGAAGAGCGGTCGGTTTGTCGATCGTGAATCCTTTCGAGAAGAACTTGCCGATATACTCACTGAAGTCGCGAGTGGAAGTTGAAGACGTTTACGAACGACTGTTCTCGGTCGGTCCTACTTTTCACAGGTGTGGCATCGTGAGACTCCCGTTCGGCTTCAAGATGATCTGCGGCGTGGGCGATGAAGATTTTCTCGGCAAGGAGATCTTCAAGGAGAAGATTTATGGAGAGAGAAAACTGTCTTTCGCAGAGCTCGTTGACGAATCTATCTACGGGCAGCTGTTGTCTTTGAACAATTCTTCAATAGACCTGATGACGGTTCGCCTGTTGGATGAAGGGATCTTATGTTTGTTGAGAGCCCCAGAGGATGTGGATAGATCGCATGTTCCCTTGCTCGCAGAGATCGCGCAGCTCCTCAAATCCAAATACAGATTCGCGTGCAAGGCAAAGTATCAGAGTATCAATTTCACTTCACCCGTTCTGGCAAGCGTTTGCATCGAGTACGAAAGGCTGTTCTCTGGTTTCGATGTGAAAAGCTTTTGCCATGAGTTGTCAAAGAAATTGATGGAAGCTTATTGGTGTGTGATAAAAACTATTTAAAAAAAACGGGGGCAGTGCCCCCAAACGTGTGAGAAGGTGCTTGTATGGGTAGAGGTTGCTGGTGGCCGTCCGCGTATTCACTTCCATGATAACATCTTCCTGAGATGTTTTTCAGTTCCTTAATCCTCGCTTCTCTACTGCGTTGCGTGGTGTAACATGTATTTCTTCTGCGTCCCGGTTTGCTCATAAGATACGTAGTTCGATCAGAATTGAACGATGGATGCAGATGAAAAGCGTATTCATATTTCTTGAGGTGTGAAACCTTGAAAACATGGGTTATAATGTGAAGTAGAGGTAAAGCAAAGATTTCAAGGGAGTGGTTCGGTGGAACGAGTCATCGATCTCATCATTCGTGACAGAAGCATCGAAATCACCACTGATACACCCCTGGTGGTGATGGTGAGGGATCTGTTCTACGATGGGGACTGGCACACGATGAAGCAAGATTTGAAGGAGAAAAAGGACGTGGTCGAAGAGATCGAGAAGTGCGTTTTCATCGAGGAGAACGTGGTATTGCTGAACGAGATCATCTACGAACCTGTGTGCTTCGATGAGCTGAAACATTGGCTCGAGGAAAAGAACGTATCCCCAAAGGATTTCGTTCACGCCTCGCTGGCAGGACTTTACGATCTGGCACTAGACTACGCTGACAAAGATCTGCTCGAGGAAGCTTTCAAAGTGGTCAAGTACATGCTGGAGGTAGACAAGAATTATGCTCCCGCCTACGAACTTTATGGTTCTCTCCTCATCGAGAAGGGAGAAATAGAGCAAGGTATCAAGTATTTGGACAAAGCGATCGAGATCGATCCGTGGCTGGTGCCAGCTTACTCTTCTCTGGGAGAGGCGTATTACAACAGCGGTGATTACCTGAGGGCGGCTTCCTATTGGGAAAGGGAGATCGAGTACGCGCCGGACAACAAGCTCACCTACTTCATGCTCGCGGATGCATACAGGAAGATCAAAGCTTACGACAAAGTCTGCGACGTCTTAGAAAGACTGTTGAAGAGAGATCCTGAAAGTATCGTGGCGATGTTCCAGCTCGTCCAAGCTTACAGGGATGCCGGAAGACTTGAAGATGCACAGCGCATCGAACAGAGGATCCTCGAAACGAGACCGACCCGTGCGGAGGATGTTG
Source organism: Thermotoga sp. Ku-13t (assembly GCF_011057685.1). Taxonomy (NCBI): domain Bacteria; kingdom Thermotogati; phylum Thermotogota; class Thermotogae; order Thermotogales; family Thermotogaceae; genus Thermotoga; species Thermotoga sp. Ku-13t. The sequence continues at coordinate 281,374 of NZ_LNFY01000009.1, forward strand.
AACCCTGGGCCAGGGTTCAGCTGAAACATGGTAACTACCAGCGTGTCCAGGAGTTTGTGAACCTGCTACCGGACACAGAAAGAATGAAACCTCACGTGAAACTGTTGTCTGCGCTTTGTGATTTAAAACAGGGAAAACTGGAGAAGGCCAGGCAAGTGTTCCTCGAGGTCAAAGATCACAGTCCCTGGTTCCTGTACGGTAACAGGGACTTCCTGTCAGAGTTCATGAACGAGGAGGAGATGCGCGCTTGTGGCATATTTTGAACTTCGTCCTGGGAGCAATCGTAGGAAGTTTCCTGAACGTGGTGATATACAGGCTACCGAGGGGTCATTTGAGCATTCTTAGACCCGCAAGGTCGATCTGTCCGAAGTGTGGCGCACAGATCGCGTGGTACGACAACATACCCATCCTCAGTTATTTCATCTTGAGAGGAAGGTGCAGAAACTGCGGTTCTCCGATAAGTGTCAGGTACCCTCTGGTTGAAACGGTGAGTGCCCTGGCTTATCTGGCCAACTCTTTCGTACCGAACCTGGTCCTCTATTTCTCTCTGTGTTTGCTCGCCTCCTGTGCCATAGTCATGAGTTGCATCGATTTCGAATTTCTGGCCATACCCGACGTGACACTGGTTCTCAGCTGGGTTGCGGGTTTTCTGGTATGGTGGATGAAAGGCTTCCCGATCTGGAACGCTGTTGGAGCTGCTGTTGCGATGTTTCTTCTGTGGTTGCTTGGGGTTGTTTACAAAGGAGGAATGGGGGAAGGAGACATAGTCCTGATAGGGGCAATAGGGATAGGAGTGGGGTTCATTGAATCTTTCTACGTGCTCTTGGCGTCGTCTGCGTCTGCCATAATCTACGCGTTCGTGAAGGGAAAAGGAAGGCTCGATCCGAAACAAAAGATTCCCTTCGGAACCTTTCTGGCACCGACTGGGTACGCGATCTTGCTGGTGAACTTACTTGTGTGAGAGTGTTCTGAAGGGGGTCAGGGATGGAGAAATTGAGCCTCAAATATTTTCTTGCTTTCTTTCTCTTTTCAGTGTTCGTTTCGATTCTTGTGCTTTACAAACTTTTTCCCATAAGGTATTACGATATCGTGGTCAGGAAAACTCAGGGGATCGATCCTTTACTCGTCATGGCGTTGATGAAGGTTGAGAGCGGTTTTTGTGAAGACGCAGTTTCTCCGGCTGGCGCTGTGGGATTGATGCAGCTGATGCCTTCGACGTTTTCCTGGCTGAAAGAGAGGTTCAAACTGGAAGGAGACATTCACCGAGTCGAAGACAACATCACTTTTGGTTTGCTATATTTGAGTTATCTTTTGAACCTGTACAATGGTGATCTTGAAAAGGCGCTGGCGGCCTATTACGTTGGCCCATCGAGGGTGGGAGAGCTTGAACGGGAGGCCGCCGCTTACGTTAAGAAGGTCATGAATTACTACAGAGTGTACAAGATCCTGTATTTCTGGTTGAGGTGGGGCGGTTGAAGGTCATCAGCTTCGAAGAAATGAAGACACTTGAACGTCTGACGGAAGAATCGTTCAAGATTCCAGCATCTTTTCTCATGGAACGTGCGGGTCTCGCGGTGGTCCTGGCGCTCGAGCAGGAGTTTGGCACGCTTTCCAACAAGTCTTTCGTGGTGCTCTGTGGCACTGGCAACAACGGTGGTGATGGCCTGGTCGCGGCGAGGAATTTGCTGGACCACACCGACATGGTCAGCTGTGTGGTTGTGGGTGAAGAGGAAAAGATGACCAGCTTGACCCGCGAAAATTTTGAGAGGCTGAAGTCGCTCGGCGCCGATATCAAAAAGTTTGGGGTGGATATCGATCTGGACGGTCTAGCTGAGTTGATCAAGAAGAGCGATGTAGTGATAGATGCCCTGCTCGGTACCGGCACGCGCGGTGAAGTGAGAAATCCTATTCTGGACGTCATAAAGCTCGTGAACCTGTACGCGAGTTACGTTGTCTCTGTAGATCTCCCCTCCGGCGTGGAGTGTGATACGGGAAAGGCGCTCGGTATGGCCGTAAGGGCGAATCTGACCGTTACGTTCGCGTTTCCAAAGCCTTGCCACGTGCTATTTCCCGGAAGGGAACTCACCGGTAAGCTGAAGGTCGCGAGCATAGGGATACCCAGAGTCCTCTGTGAGTCCATGAATTTGAGGAGGAACATCGTCACCAGGGCAATGGTGAAGAAGATCCTGCCGGAGAGAAAGAAAGATTCTCACAAAAAAACCTTTGGCAGTCTGCTCGTGGTAGCAGGTTCTCGTCGGTATCTCGGCGCTCCTGTTCTCGCATGTTTAGGGGCACTGAGGGCTGGGTGTGGTTACGTGAGGCTGCTCAGCTGCGAAGAAGTCGGGAAACTCGCGGTTGGTCGAGAACCAGGATTGGTGTTCACGGCTATCGAGGCTGACAGCTTCTCACCGAAGGACGTCGACGTGGCGTTGAAACTCGCGCAGGAATCGGATGCGATCGTACTGGGGCCGGGTTTGACCGATGAGCCGGGCGTGTGCGAATTCGTTGTGAACTTCTTGGAGCAGGTTGAAAAGCCTATCTTGATCGATGCGGACGGTTTGAACTGCCTTTCGCGCGATCTGAGTGTTCTTGATGCAATGAGTGCACCCATCATCATGACACCGCATCCTGGGGAGTTCGCTCGTCTGGTGAAACAACCTGTTGAGCAGGTTAGATACAACTACGTGCTTGCCGAGCAATTTGCGCATCGTTATGGTGTCACTCTGGTGCTCAAGGGAGCAACGACGATCGTCACGGATGGGAAGAACACGTATTACAATCTTACAGGAAACACTTCGCTCGCCAAGGCGGGCAGTGGTGATGTCCTTGCAGGCGTGATAGGTGGCTTTCTCGCTCAAGGTGTAACACCGCTGGAGGCCAGCATCCTTGGTGTTTACATTCACGGCCTTGCGGGTGAAAAGTACATTTCGAGTGAAGGTACGATGCTCGTCAGCGAGTTGCCGGATCTCATACCACACGCCATTGAGGAGGTGGCCAGATGAGCGACGCCGTTGAAAGATTGGTGAGGGATTTGATCAGGGAAAATCAACTTTCACGCGCCAGGGGAGTTCTGAGTATCTTTCACGACGATTATCCCCACCTTCTGCTCGAACTCGAGGCTGCGTCCGGGAACTGGATGGCTGTTTTGAAAATTTACGAGCGTTTGAGCGAGGAAAAGAAGGAAGAATACAAGACACTCTACAAAACCGCCCAGGAGAGGGTAAAGGAAAACTACAAAGAGGACGTCAAAGACTCTTTCGAAGAGATGGACAGGGCGAACCTTGAAGGTGCGATGGCGATCCTGGAGGCCGTTTCCAAGTCTTATCCGGAGCTGGTAGAGGTCGTTGCCCTGAAACTGGAGCTTGCCCGCAGGAAGGGGGATAAGGCGCGCGAGAAGATCTTCGAAGAACTCCTGAGGAAGCTCGATTCTTCGCATCCGTCCCTCTCAGGAAAAGTGGAGAGGACACAGAAAAGATCTTTCGATCTGGTGATCTTGGTCCTCATCTGCGCTACGTTGGTTTTCAGCGTCGTTGGGCTGTTACGTTCAGGACCCAGCAGAGCTGTGATCGAGACAGTCGTGAAGGAACAGATAGCACCCGTTTCTGAGAAGGTTGAAGGATTGAAAGAAACATCGAATCAGCTGGTCCAGGGCGTGACGGACTTGGAATCGAAATTTGAAGGGATATCAAAAGCGCAGCTCGAGCTGTCACAGAGTCTTGCGGAACTGAAGCTCAGCGTGAATGACATCGTTGCGAGGATTCAGTCTGGCGAACAGAAGAGCGATGAAATCATGAACGAAATCAAGCAATTATTGGCACGAATCGATCGACTGGCTGGCACAGGTGCGACCGGCGAAAAGATCCAGTACAGCATTCATTCGAGATTCGATGTCAACACAGCGCGTTCGATCTGGTTGTTTGGATACGATCTTTACAGGAAAGGCTATTATCTAGATGCAGCAGAGATTCTCAAAAACCTGTTTGAACAGTTGAGTGAGGAAGTTTATTTCAAGGACGATGTGTATTACTATATGGGGTTGAGCTATTACTCTGAAGGTAAAAAGGATGAGGCGAAGAAAACGTTTGAAGACTTTTTGCGAAGATATCCAGAAAGTCTCTACGCACCGCACGCTAGATATTTTCTGAGTAAGATTGAGTGATGAATCTTGGGGTCTTTTCCTACTGTATCGACGCGAGGAAACTGCCACTTCCAATAGATTGGAAAGGTTTGTTCAACAGAGAAGCCGAGCTCGTAGTTGAGCTTGGCTTTGGTAATGGAGAATTTCTGATCGAGCTCGCCAAACGAGATCCTTCGAGGAACTACATCGGTTTTGAAACGTCCCTCACGAGCATCGTCAAGATCCAGAAAAAGATTCACTATGGAGGTTTGAACAACGTTCTCGTTTTCATGGTTGATGGACATTTCGGTTTGAGGGAGTTCTTTGAGGACAATTCTGTGCAGGAAATCTACATAAACTTTCCCTGTCCCTGGCCCAAGAAGGCGCACGCGGAGAGAAGGTTTACAAACCAGGCTTTCGTCACGACCGTGGCCGCGGTTCTGAAAAAGGGTGGAGTGTTCCATTTGACGAGCGATGTTGAATGGTACGTTCACGATATGGCCTCGCTCATGGAGGAGAGTGGATGTTTCGGGGAAACCTCCATTCTCACGAACGATCGCATCGTGCTGGGAACACGTTACGAGAGAAAATGGTTGTCTCAGGGGAAAGTGAGTTACACGTTGAACGCTGTCAAAACCGATCACAGAACGGTTGAGAGGTGGACCTGGGGGGAGACAACCGTGCCACACGTGCACGTCAAAGATGTGGACAGACAAAAATTGCTCGGACTGAAGGAGCAGGTGTTCAAGCACGAACGGGGTGTGTTCGTCGTCAAGGATGTCTACACCTCGGAAAATGAATACCTGCTGAGGATCGTTTCCAACGAATCGAACTTCCAGCAGAGGTACTTCATCAGTGTCGAGAAGAAACCTGGTGGATGGCTCGTCAAGCTCGATCCAGATGCGTTCGCGTACAGAACCTTCATCGTGAAGTTCTCTGTCAAGAAGGTCGCAGAGGTGATAAGCACTTGAGATTTTCAGTTCTTGGTGCTGGCAGCTGGGGAACCGCGTTCGCGAAATTGCTCGTTGAAAACGGTCACGAGGTTCTTTTGTGGGCGAGAAGAACTGAAACTGCAGATTTGATCAACGAGCAGCACAGAAGTGAATACCTCGAAGGGGTGGAGCTTCCCCATCAGCTGAGGGCGACGAACGATCTCGAGGAAATACGAAATTTCTCCGACCTCCTGGTCGTAGCCGTGCCTGTGAAACACGTAGAAGAGATCTTGCGAAGAATACACCCCGCACCGAAAGTGGTCCTGAATCTGTCGAAAGGGATCAACGAGGATTTGAAAACGGTCAGTCAAATCGTTCACAAAATCTGGCCTGAAACGATCTACGCGGTGCTTTCAGGACCCTGCCATGCGGTGGAAGTAGCCAGCAGGCGCCCAACGGCCGTGGTCATCGCATCGAAAGATTTGAAGCAGGCGGAAGTCTTGCAGAAAGCTGTCAGCAATTCCTATTTCAGGTCTTACATCAGTCACGATGTGATCGGTGTGGAGGTCTGTGGAGCGATCAAAAACGTTATCGCGGTAGCCGCGGGTGTCGTGGATGGATTGGGAGGATGGTACAACGCCAAGGCCGCGCTGATTACCCGGGGTTTGCACGAGATGGCCCGCTTCGGGTTGGCGTTCGGCGCGGAGAGTCCTCTCACGTTCATGGGGCTCGCCGGTGTTGGGGATCTCGTGGTGACGTGCAACAGCCCATACAGCAGAAACCGGCATGTCGGTGAGATGGTCGCGAAAGGGTTCGAACTGTCCGCGGTGCTCTCACAAATGAAGATGGTTGCGGAAGGCGTTCACACTGTAGGACCACTGTTGAAACTGGCGAAGAGTTTGAACGTCGAGATGCCAATATGTGAGCAGGTTTACGAGATACTGTTCGAAAGGAAGAATCCGGAATTGAGCATTCAGCAGTTGATGAAAAGACCCTTGAAGGTGGAGAGCAGTCTCACATCAATTGGTTCGCTGTTTTGCCTCTGAAATGTTCTAGAACCTTGTGCAGGGCCGATTCAAGTGATTTGTTGTTCTTCAGATTCAGCGCGAACCTTTCAATGGCGTTGGACACCGTGGGATGAGATTTGTTGAAGGTCTCCGCTATCTTTCTCAGGGATAGTCCGAGATAATTCTTCGCCACGTACATACCGAGCTGGCGGGCGACGAGAACGTTACTCTTTCTGCTGTTCCCTTTGAGTTCTTCGTGTGTAACGTTGAAGATCTCACTCAAAACTTCGAAGAGTTCTTCTTCTATTGGTTTTTTCACCGTTTCTGGCTCTATGGAGAGTATCTGTCTCGCCTTTGAAACATCGATATCCTCGTTGTAAATCTGCTTATGCATCAGGAGCTTCGCGATGGCGCCTTTCAGTCTTCTCATGTTGTCGTTGAACTTCTCCGCGATGAGCATCAAAACGTCGTCTGATAGGTCCCCTCCTTCGAGTTTGACCATCTTCTGGGCTATCTTGAAACAGGTCTCAACGTCCGGTTTTTCTATCTTCACAACCACACCCATCTGGAAGCGGCTTATCAGTCTATCCTGAAATCCATCGAGCATTTGCGGGTCTCTGTCGGAACATATCACGATCTGTTTACCGGCGTTGTGGAGTTCGTTGAAGGTGTGGAACAACTCAGTCTGAATACCGTTCTTGCCGATGAGGAACTGTACATCGTCCAGCAACAGCACGTCTATCTTCGTTCTGTAACGCTCCCTGAATTCCTGAGCGGTACCCCTCTGAATGGCCTCTATCAGCTCGTTCAGGAACCGCTCGCTGGTCAAGTAGACAACTCTCATCTCCGGCTGGTGCTTGAAAAGATAATGGCCTATGGCCTGCAGAAGGTGCGTTTTTCCCAGCCCTACACCACCGTACACGAACAGTGGGTTGTACTTGCCCGGATGCTTCGCGACTTCCAAACAGGCACTGTAAGCGAACATGTTGCCGGGGCCCACCACGAAGTTCTCGAAAGTAAAGATCGGATTCAGTGGGGTGAGAACGAGCGGCCTTTTTCTGACCAAAGGCTCACGTTCGTCTTCTTCGGGCTGGTTATGCAGCGGTGCGTGCTCTATCCTGAACTCCACGGGGCGATTGAAGACCTCTTTCAGCGTACGGGCTATGAGACTACCGTACTTCATCTCAAGCCAATCCTTTATGAAGAGGTTGCCAACCTCGAAGACGACGAGATTTTCCCCTATTTCTTTAACATCGAACGTGCTGAACCAGCTATCCCAGGTTCGACGGTTCAGCTTTGCTTTCAGCGCCTCTATGATCTTTTCTTTCATGAGTGAGACCCCAATCTGTCTGAGAGAGTGAACGAGCACTATTATTATCTATCCAGCAGGTGGAGTGGATCAAGGAACAGAATTGTTTATGTTCTAAAAAACTTCCACTGGGGTGAGAGGGAAAAGAAAAGAGGCGGACCTCCGCCTCTTTTCACTCTTCAATGTGGATCGCACCTGTGGGGCAGCTGTCGGCAGCGTCACGTGCACAGCTCTCTTCCGTTTCCGGTTGAAGAACCTTTGCCTTGCCATCATCTGCAAGCTTGAAAACTTCGGGGCAAAGGCTCTCACAAACACCGCAGCCGATGCAAGCGGCTTCGTCAACCCTGACTCTCATTCCAAACACCTCCTGTGTTCTTCGAACCTAAGTCTTATTATAGTAGAAACACCACGAAGCGTAGTAAACTTCTTTGGGGAGGTGTCACCATGAAGAAGGTGGTGGTTTTGTTGATCTGTGTTCCTCTGTTCATCTTCGCCGTTTCCGCGAACGAGCGTTTGAGCTCAGCTTTAACCATTCTGAAGGAGCTGTCGAACATTCCAGACAGCGGGGCATTCGTTGAACTGCTGAGGCAGGCGGAAGGCATCGCGATCTTTCCAAGCTTGATCAAAGTGGGTTTCGTCATCGGTGGTCAGTACGGTGAAGGTTTCATGCTCAAGCGCAACGTTGATACTGGTAAATGGTACGGACCGGTATTTCTGAAACTCACAGGGCTGAGCCTTGGTGCACAGGTGGGGATTCAGAACGTTGGATTAGTTCTCGTGCTGATGAACGAACAAGCTGTGAAAAATCTGGTCTCAGGCAACATAACTCTCGGTGGCAGTGTGAGCATCGCAGCAGGTCCTATGGGTAGGTCTCTCTCTGCGGAAACGGATTACAAGCTCCAGGCGTCGATGTATTCGTATTCTGTGAGCAAAGGATTCTTTGCAGGTCTCTCTCTGCAAGGATCGGTCGTTCAGGTAGACAACGATGCCAACAAAGAATACTACGGTTCACTGTTGACCAGTGAAGAGATGCTGAAACGCGAACCTGCGACTAAAGAAGCGGTAGAACTGGTCAAGTTTCTCAACAGCTTGATTTACCTGCAACCTGGTGAATAACAGGATCTCGATCGGGAGGAATTGAGAGTTTGTTCCAGTTGGTGAGCGATTTTGAACCTACCGGTGATCAGCCGCAGGCCATAGAAAAACTCGTGGAAGGTGTACTCAAAGGTTACAGGTTCCAGACGCTCATAGGTGTCACTGGCAGTGGCAAGACGTTCACGATGGCCAACGTGATCGCGCGCTTGAACAGGCCGGCGCTGGTCATCTCGCCGAACAAGACTCTTGCCGCACAGCTTTACGGTGAGTTCAAGTCGTTCTTCCCAAACAACAAGGTCGAGTATTTCATCAGTTACTACGATTATTACCAGCCGGAGGCGTACGTGCCCTCGAAGGACCTCTACATAGAAAAGAATGCAGATATCAACGACGTTCTCGTGCGCATGAGGATGTCCACGTTCAAATCCGTGAGAACGCGCAGGGACGTCATCGTGGTGGCCAGCGTTTCCTGCATCTACGCTTCGGGTGATCCTACGGATTTTGACACGATGAACATCCAGCTGCACGTTGGTCAAAAAATCGAACCGTACGAAGTAGCACAGAAACTCGCAAGGATAGGTTACTCAAGGAGCAACGAGATCACTCTCAAGGGTTGTTTCAGGCTCACGGGAGACGTGCTGGAGATATATCCAACTTATCAGGACGAAGCGATCCGCGTTGAGTTCTTCGGCTCCGTGGTGGAAAGGATAGAATCCTTCGACAAGCTGAACAGGACGATCATAGAAGATTATCAAAAGATCACGATCTACCCTGCTGTAGAGTTCATAACCACCGAAGAGAAACTCAGGCGCGCCATCGAATCAATCAAGGAAGAACTTCAGCAGAGGCTCAAAGAGCTGAAAAAGCAGGGAAAGCTTCTGGAAATGCAAAGACTCCAGCAGAGAACGATGCACGATTTAGAACTGTTGATGTCCGTAGGACACTGTCCAGGCATAGAGAACTATTCGCGACACTTCGATGGACGTAAGCCGGGTGAGCCACCCTACACGCTCCTGGACTATTTCGACAAAGATTTCATCGTTTTCATAGACGAATCACACATCGCCGTGCCGCAGCTGAGGGCCATGTGGCGCGGGGAATTCTCTCGAAAGAAGAACCTCGTGGACTACGGCTTCAGGCTCCCTTCTGCTTACGACAACAGGCCTCTCACCTTCGAGGAGTTTCTGAAAAAAGTACCGCAGATTATCTTCGTCTCGGCGACGCCAGGACCTTTCGAGCTGCAGGTGAGCGAGCAGGTCGTCGAGCAGCTGATCAGGCCAACGGGTCTCGTTGATCCGGAGGTTGAGGTGAGGCCCACCAGGGGACAGATAGACGATCTCGTCTTCGAGATCAAAAAGGTCGTCGAGAGGGGCGAGAGGGCACTCGTGACCGTGCTCACGAAGAAAACGGCCGAAAGGCTCAGCGAGTATCTGACCGAACTGGGTATCAGATCGCTCTACATACATTCAGAACTGGACGCGATCGAGAGGATCGAGGTTCTCAAGAAATTGAGGCGGGGAGATGTGGACGTCGTCGTTGGAATCAACCTTCTCAGAGAAGGATTGGACCTTCCTGAGGTGTCTCTTGTGGCTATCCTGGATTCGGATAAGGAAGGTTTTCTGAGATCGGAAACCACGCTCATACAGATCATGGGCAGGGTGGCGAGGAACCTCAACGGTAAGGTGCTCATGTATGCAGATCGTGTCACTCCGGCGATGCAGAGAGCGATAGAAGAAACTAACAGAAGGAGACAGATTCAGATCGAGTACAACAAAAAGCACAACATAACTCCAAAACCGATCATAAAGCCGCTGCAGATAGAAATATTCGAAAAATTCATGGACGAGAAACCCAAACTGGGGTATCTCGATCTTGTGAAGGATCTGAGCTTGGAAGAGCGCATAGCAATTCTGGAAGAAGAAATGTACAGGGCCGCAAGCGAGCTGAGATACGAGGATGCTGCCGTTTTGAGAGACGAAATTTTCAGACTGCGGGAGGAGTTGAGGAAGAATGAAACTCATCTGTGAAGCTGCCAGAAAGGCCGGAGAAATCGCTATGGAATTTTTCGAGAAAGAGCTCTCGATAAAAACAAAAAGCATGAGGGCAGACGTTGTGACCCAGGCGGATGTGGAGTGTCAGAGGGTCATAGTCGAGGTACTGAAAGCTCATTATCCCGATGCAATCTTCGTTCTGGAAGAAGGTTTTGAAGGAGGAAAGATACCTCACGGTGAGACCGTTTTCGTTGTGGATCCCATAGATGGGACGTTGAACTATTCGCATTCTTTACCATACTTTGCGGTGAGTATAGCCAGGATGAGCCAGGGAAGGATCATCGAAGGAGCGGTCTACTTACCTTTCAGTGACGAAATGTTCTACGCGGAGGAAGGAAAGGGCGCGTACCTGAACGGAAGACGCATCGTGAACGACAAGAAACCGAACATGGACGGAGCCCTCCTGGTGACTGGTTGGCCGTACGATGAAAACAAGATGGACTGGGCGTTGAGAAGTGTGGAGAAACTCAGCAAGTTGTGTCAGGAGGTCAGAATCATAGGTTCGTCCGCCCTAGAGCTGTGTTACCTTGCGTGTGGCAGGTTCGATGGTTACTGGGAGATCGCCCTGAAACCGTGGGATGTTGCCGCTGGAGTTTTGATCGCACGTGAAGCTGGGGTTGTCGTGGGAGGATTGAACGGAGAATTCGATCTGGAGAGTGGAGAAATAGTTGCAGCGACGTCCACGTTGTTCGAGCAGTTGAGATCTGCTCTGATCGAGCTGTGAGACCGAAGATCGTTGTTGAAGGAACCGTCGGAGCTGGCAAGACCACCTTCATAGGGGTCATTTCGAAAAGACTCGGTCTGAAACCTCTCTTCGAGCTTACAGATGAGAAGCTGGTCGATCTTCTCGCCTGCTTCTACGCGGATCCTGCGAAGTGGGGCTTTCACCTGCAGATCTATTTCCTCACGAAAAGATTCCAGCAGATGGAGCTGGCGAAGCAGATCGGAGATGTCGTCATGGACAGAAGCATATTCTGCGATCATATTTTCCCCACGGTGCTCTTGAAGAGGAAGCAGATGAACCAGCTCGAGTACGAGATATACAGAGAAGTTCACCGGGAGTTTCTGAAGTACTCTGTTCCACCTTCCCTGATGGTTTACCTGCGTTGCTCGACTCGGACGGCGATAGAAAGGATCAAGAAGAGAGGGCGCGGGTGGGAACTCGTGATCGACGAAGATTACTGGTATACCCTGAACGAGGAGTACGAAAGGTACTTTTCAGATTACGATCTGTCGAGTCTGCTCATCATCGATTCAGATTCCATGGGCGAAGACTTCTTGGGTGCAGAAGAGGCTGTAATCTTTGTCTTGGGAGCAAAAGAAAAAGGAGTCTGGCTGTACGATGGAAACGAGATCAAAAGGAGGAATCGATGTGCTTGAAATCGTAGTCGAAGGAACGGTGGGGGCTGGTAAGACTGCGCTCGTTGAAATATTCGAAAAGGAGTGGGGCATGAAGGGGTTCTACGAGATGAACGATGAGCTGGCCGATCAACTGCTGGAGAGATATTATTCTGATCGACACAGATGGTGTCTCACCATGGAACTTTACTTTTTGCACAAAAGGTTCCTTCAGCTCCAGCAGGCGAACCGGACCGAGCGTGCGGTCATGGATCGATCGATGATAGGAGACTTCGTCTTCGTGAGGATGCAGAAACACATGGGTTTCCTCCAGCCACTGGAATACACCATCTACGAGCAGTTCTACCGGACCATGTCCACGATTTCGCCGCGACCGAAGTTGCTCGTGTACATCAAATGCAGCGTTGAAACGGCTGTGAAACGCATCAGAAAGAGGGGTAGACCGTACGAACTGAACGTTGAGGAACAGTATTGGAAACAGCTGGTGAAGTTTTACGATGAAACTTTCTTCGGTAGTCTGACAGGAAATGTGCTCATCATAAACGGTGACGAACTGGATTTCATTGAAAATGGTCATCACAGACTGCTCGTGCTCGAAGCCGTTCGGGAAAGTCTGAAGAACGAAGGTGTCCATTGGCTGGACAGCGGGGGACTCAGGGTTCTGGAGAACTGGTATAATAAAGTTTAGCTGGGTTTGAGGTGTGATTGGTTTGGAAAGGGAAAAGTGGGTCATCGTTGGTGAAACGCTGAGGAAAGCGCGTGAAGCGCTTGGTTTAACACTTGAACAGCTGTCACAGAAGACAGACATTCCCGCGTGGAAACTCAGATTGATAGAAGAAGGGCAGTTCGACAGAGTGGACGCACCTTTTTACGTCAGGCATTACATAAGGTTGTGTGCCCAGCAACTTGGTTTGGATGCGGATCAACTCATAGGTGCGGAAGATCTGTTGAAGGAACACGTTGAATCAGAATCCAGACGGAGGGAACGCTCCACGTCTGGGTTGTTCAACACATTGATGCTCGTTGTTTGTCTCATCGCTTTGGTGATGTTCATCTATTCTGCTGTTAGGTTTTTCGGTGTGCTGAACCAGTCGAGTGCAAAGCTTGTGAACACTGGAGATCAGGCGATTTTGCTGGACGGAAAACCCGTTGTACCCGGTGAATCAATCCTGCTGAAAATTGGCAGTAGATACAAAGTGGAGAACAACAAAGGTGGTTGCACGATAGTTACGATGAACAGACGGTGGGTGATAAAGGTCGAAAACTTCGAGGTGGTCCTGTGGGAGAGGTGAAGCAGCCTGAACTGGTGAACCTCGTTATATTCATGTTTTCACAGTATGTGGACTACTGGGTGGATGCTTTGAGGCCCGAGCTTGAGCAAGCGTTTGGAAAAATAGATTACATTTCGAAGAAACTGCCGTTCAGCATCTACACGAGCTATTACGACACGGAACTGGGTTCAGATCTCTGGGGTGTGCTGATGAGCTTTGAAGATCTGATCCATCCATCGTTGCTCGCGGATGTCAAGATGTATACGAACGAGCTGGAGAAAAAGTACAGCGTTGAAGGAAAACGGAAATTCAATCTTGACCCAGGATACGTGCACCATTCGAACTTCGTTCTCGCTTCAACGAAATCCTGGGGAAACAGGGTGTATTTGAAAAATGGTATCTACGCTGAGGTGACCTTGCTGTATCTGTCTGGTGAGTTCAAGCACTGGGAATTCACTTATCAGAACTACAGGGATGAGGAGTACAAACAGGAACTGAAGAGGATCAGAGAACTTTACATGAAGAAGAGGAAGCGTTTCTTGAAGGGTGAGATCGATGAGAATAGGAATAAAGGTTTTGGGTTGTCCGAAGAACGAGGCAGATTGCGATGTCCTGGAGGCGATCCTTCGGAGCAAGGGCCATGAAATAGTCGGCACCGTTGACGAAGCAGACGTCGTGATCGTAGATACATGTTGTTTCATAGAAGATGCGAAGAAGGAATCGATAGATGAGATCCTTGATTTCATAGAGTACAAAAAAAGAAAACCTTTCTTCCTCTGCGTAAAAGGTTGCCTCGTGCAGCGGTACGCACATCAACTCGTTGAAGAACTCCCTGAAGTAGACGCTTGGTACGGTGTAATTTCACCCCAGCGCATCGCCGAAGCCCTCGAACAGAGAGTCACCTACCTGGTGGGAGAGCCTGAGGCGGTCTACGATTGTGCTCCACGCTCGAAGTTCGGCAGCTACGTCTATGTCAAGATCGCCGATGGTTGTGACAGGAGCTGCACCTTCTGTGCTATTCCTTCCTTCAAGGGTGGGTTCAGAAGTCGCAGTGTCGAAAGTATAGAAGCGGAAGTACGTGAACTGGTGAGAGGAAACGTCAAGGAAATCATTCTCGTCGCTCAGGATACAACCGCTTATGGTATCGATCTGTACGGCAAGCCTTCCCTGCCTCGCCTTCTGAAAATTCTCGACAACATCGAAGGTGATTTTCGCATAAGGGTCATGTACATGCACCCAGACCATTTCGATGAGGAGATACTCGACACTTTCTGCAATGCACAGAAGCTTCTGCATTATTTCGATCTACCCGTTCAGCACGGAAGCGACGAGATACTCGCAAAGATGGGAAGGATCAGAAAGAGTGACCAGCTTCTGGATCTGATTTCTTCGATACGCAGAGTTCTACCAGATGCCGCAATAAGATCGAGCGTCATCGTCGGATTCCCGGGGGAGAAAGAGAAAAACTTCGAAGAACTTCTGGATTTCCTGAAAGCGGCGAAATTCGAAAGGCTCGGATGCTTCACCTACTCAGATGAAGAGGGAACCTTAGCGAGCAGAATGAATGAGAAGGTCGATGAAGAGATCGCGAAAGAAAGGCTGGAAGAAGTTCTTTCGCTTCAAGCAGAACTGGCGAAAGAGAGCTTGTCCAGGTTCGTCAACAAAGAGCTCGAGGTTCTCGTGGAGAAAGCTGCCAGGAACCATTACATAGCCAGATCTCACCTCGATGCACCAGAGGTGGATGGGATAGTCAAAGTTCGCAAAAGCAAGAGATTGAGCCTGCGATCTTACCATCGCGTCAGAGTGATCAACACCGATGGTTTCGATTTCGAGGGGGTAGCGCTATGAACGTACCGAACGTCGTCACACTCTCGAGGCTCGTACTGACTGTACCCGTTTTTCTTGCGATCCAGGCGGGTGCATGGAAGCTGGCGTTGTTGTTCTTCGCACTGGGTGCCCTGACTGATTATCTCGACGGATTGCTTGCGAGGAAGTTGAGCCAGGTGACCAACCTCGGCAAGGTGATCGATCAGATCGTGGACAAGGTTTTCGTCAATTCCACGCTGATAGCATTGATACCCTTCGTTCCTGCCTGGCTGGTGGCGTTCATCGTGGCGAGGGACACGCTCGTGAGTGCGGTCAGAATCCTGGCGGCCGGTAAAGGAACGATCGTTCAGGCAAACGTGTACGGGAAAGTGAAAACCGTTGTTCAGATGGCACTCATAGTCGCGGTTCTTCTGTTCAGAAGCCTTGCTGTTTCTGCGATCGTGGTGGAAGCGATCCTGATCTATCTGTGTGCGTTCTTCACGATGTTATCGGCCATCGTTTATCTTTACCAGAACAGGAAAATGCTGGGGGGATGAAACGTGCGAACATTCATCGCGATCGATGTGAACGACGCTGTGAGGGATGTGTCTCAACAGGTCATCGAGAAGCTCATGAGGAGAGGATTCAAAGCAAGCTGGGTCAGCAGGGAGAACGTCCATCTGACTCTGTTCTTCCTCGGGGAAGTGGATCCGAAGAGGATCGATCAGGTCGCTGAACACATCTCCCACAGAATTCGAGGTTTTCCTTCTTTTTCTTTCGTTGTCGAGAAGGTTGGATACTTCGCTCGGAACAATCAGCCCAGGGTGATCTGGCTCGGTGTGAGGGCGAATCAGTTTTTGTACAAACTCTACGAGGAAACGAAGGCTGAACTCGTAAAGCACAACTTCAGTTTTGAGGAGAAGTTCTCACCCCACATAACCATCGGCAGAGTAAAGGATTTTCCACCGGCCTGGCAGCCGCTCGTGGAGGACATAACCTACGATCCGATAGTCGTCGCTGTGGATCGGATCGTTGTGTACTCATCGACGTTGACACCCTCAGGCTCGATCTACCGAAAGGTTTACGAATGCCTTTTCGAAGGAGGTCTGATCAAACATGGCTGAGAAGGAACAGAAAGAAAAGTTCGAAGTTCTTGAGAAGGCTATCAAGAAAATCGAAAGCAACTACGGCAAAGGTTCGATCATGATACTGGGAGAAGAGGCCCAGGTTGCTCCTGTGGAGGTCATATCGACTGGCTCACTCGCGCTGGACATAGCTACCGGTGTGGGAGGCTATCCTAGAGGAAGAATCATAGAGATCTTCGGACCGGAAGCCAGTGGTAAGACCACTCTCGCGCTTCACGCCATAGCCGAGGCACAGAAAGCCGGAGGCGTCGCCGCGATAGTAGACGCAGAACACGCTCTCGATCCGCTCTACGCCAAAGCGCTCGGGGTGGACCTGAAACGCCTGCTCATCTCCCAGCCGGATTACGGTGAACAGGCTCTCGAGATCGTCGACGAACTTGTGAGAAGCAACGCGGTCGATTTGATCGTCGTCGACTCTGTGGCGGCTCTGGTTCCTCGCTCCGAAATCGAAGGCAGCATGGGTGATATGCAGGTTGGTCTCCAGGCACGTTTGATGTCTCAGGCTTTGAGGAAAATCGCTGGCAGCGTGAGCAAGTCCAAGGCTGTTGTGATCTTCACAAACCAGATAAGGATGAGGATCGGGGTGATGTTCGCCAACCCCGAAACCACTACAGGAGGTCTCGCGCTGAAATTCTACGCGACCATGAGGATCGAAGTCAGAAAGACTGACACGATCAAGGACGCGACGGAATCGATCGGTATCACAGTTACGGCGAAGGTGGTCAAGAACAAGGTGGCCCCACCTTTCAAAAAGGCCGATCTGGACATCATATTCGGCAAAGGGATCGTAAGGGAGAACGAGCTGTTCAATTTGGGTGTGTCCGAGGAAATCATACAAAAGAAAGGAAGCTGGTTCTTTTACGTCGCGGATGATGGGAAAGAGTACACACTCGGACAGGGCAAGAACAACGTTGTGCTTTTCCTCGCGCAGAATACGAACATCGCCATGGAAATAGAGAGGAAGATAAGGCAGAAGTACAATTTGCCGATGGGTGAAAGAAATGCAGCTGGATGATGCGTTGAAATATGCGAAAAGGTTGCTGAAGTTCAGAGTGCGATCCCGGGCTGAGATCAGAAACAGGCTTGCGATGAAGGGCTTCGACCCAGAGACGATCGAAGCCGTGATAGATCGTCTCGAAAAATCGGGTTTTCTCGACGATGAGAAGTTCGCTTATCTCTACGCCAGCGATATGCTGGTTGTTCATGGTTATGGACCTGTCAGGATAAAGATGAAGTTAAAACAGCTCAAAGTCGATGATGAAATCATCGATAGGGCGCTGGAAAGGGTCATGCAGGAAACAGATGTAAGGCAAGTGATGAAGAAACTTCTGGAAAGCCGGAAACTCTCCGATCATGAAGCGAGAGAATTTCTCTTTCGCCGGGGTTTCACAACGAAAGAAATAGATTTGCTCGAAGAAGGAGGTGTTGAGACATGACGCTGGTTGTCGCTCTGATCTGTGCGCTTGCAGGTCTGTTCTTCGGATATTTGATAGCGAAATCGAACATAGAAAAAGCCTACAGGCGTGCGCAGAAGGATGCCGAGAGCATCATCAAGAAAGCGGAACAGGAGATAGCTGAGATGAAGAGAAAGGCGATAGTCGAGGCGAGGGAAGAGGCGCACAGACTGAAAGAAGAGATTGAATCAGACCTGCGGAGAAAGGAACAGGAAATAAGAGCGATAGAAGAAAGACTTTTGAAAAGGGAAGAAATGCTTTCTCGAAGGGAGGAAGCCGTTGAGAAGAAGGAAGCGTCCCTGGAGTCTTTGAGAGTACAGCTTGAAGCGGCGAAAAAGAAAATTGAGCAGAGGGAGAAGGAACTCGACGAGAAGTTCACACAACTGGCCGGCATGACCGTGGAAGATGCGCGGAAGATCGTGCTCGAAGAGGCTCGAAACAGATACGAACACGATCTCGCGCTCATGTTCAAGCAGGTCAAAGAGCGATACGAAGAGGAAGCCGAAAGGGAGGCGAAGAGGATAATCGTAACCGCTGTGCAGCGTTACGCGCCCGAGTACATAGGTGAGATAACGGTTTCCACCGTCAGCCTTCCGAACGACGAGATGAAGGGAAGGATCATAGGCCGAGAGGGGAGAAACATCAGAGCTTTTGAAAAGATCACGGGTGTTGATCTGGTGATCGATGATACTCCCGAAGTCGTCGTACTTTCAAGTTTCAATCCCATCAGAAGAGAGATCGCACGCATCACGCTCGAAAAACTCGTCGCCGACGGAAGGATACATCCTGCGAGGATCGAAGAAATGTACGAGAAGGCCAAACAGGAAGTGGAAAAAGCGATCAGAGAAGCCGGCCAGGAAGCCGCTTTGAAGGTTGGTGTGACCGGGATACATCCAGAGCTCATCAAGCTCCTGGGTAAACTCAAATACAGAACCAGCTACGGTCAGAACGTGCTTGCGCACTCCGTAGAAGTTGCCCAGCTCGCAGCGCTCATGGCCGAAGAGCTTGGACTCGATCCAGAGAAAGCCAAACGTGGAGGTTTGCTGCACGACATAGGCAAAGCGCTCGATCACGAAGTTGAAGGTTCGCACACTGAGATAGGTGCCGAAATAGTGAAACGCTATGGTGAACCTGAATACGTTGTGAACGCGATCATGAGTCATCACGGAGAAGTTGAACCTTCCTGTCCCGAGTCGGTCTTAGTGGCTGCAGCGGATGCACTTTCGGCAGCGAGACCAGGCGCCAGACGTGAGGACCTTGAAAACTACATCAGACGCCTGGTGAAGATGGAAAAGATCGCGATGAGCTTCAAGAACGTTGAGAAAGCTTACGCGATACAGGCAGGTAGGGAAGTGAGAGTCATCGTCGAGCCCGACAAAGTGGACGATGCCGAGGCTGAAAAGATGGCCTACGAAATTGCGAAGAGGATAGAAGAAGAGGTGGAATATCCAGGAGTCCTCAAGGTGGTCGTCATAAGGGAGAAAAGGTCCGTGGCCTACGCGAAATGAGGGGACGTTCGTCCCCTCTTTTTTCAATAGGGGTGGTGCTGTGTATTTTGAAAAAGAAAAGTCCAAGCATCGGCTCTTGCTCAGAAGACCCGCTCTGCTACTGATAGACTTTCAGAACTATTTTTGCCGGAAGGACGGAAAAGCCTACCTCGCTGGTGTTGAAAGAATGCTTCCGGTCGCGCAAAGGTTGTTGAAAATCTTTGTAAATAAAGAACTACCCGTGGTCGTGACGATCCACAGAAGAAACAGCCGGTCCATGATGAGATGGTGGAACAACTCTATTGAAGATGATCAAGCAGAGCCGTGTTTAGATTGTACGGGTGCTATCCTCCTTTACAAGGACTCTTACGATGCGTTCTACATGACGAATCTGGAAGAGATACTCAGAGAGAAGAAAGTGGAACAGATAGTTTTGGGAGGAGTCATGACACATCTGTGTGTTGAAACAACAGCGAGGAGTGCTTTCGTCAGAGGATTCGATGTGGTTGTCGTTGAAGACGTATGCTGGGACAAGGAAGATTGGTACCACTTTGCCTCTTTGAAAAATCTGGCACACGGTTTTGCTGTTATCACGAATTCGGATGAATTGATATGCGCGTTGGAGTCGTTGGAGCCGGTCCGGCAGGTGTAACGGCAGCGGTATTTCTGAGTAGATACGGTGTCGAAGTGACAATCTTCGAGAAAGAAGAAGTGGGAGGACTCATAGTGAACGCGTGGCGGATCGAGAATCTGCCCGTGTTTTCGCCGTGCAGTGGAGAAGACCTCGCGAAGGTGCTGAAAGAAAGGCTTGAAGAAAGCAGATCCAAGTTGATCTGCGAGGAGGTACTGAGCATACAGGGAAGGTCCGTAAAAACTGTTTCAGCCACCTACGACTTCGATAGCGTGATCATTGCAACGGGAACGAAACCTAAGAGGATTGAAGAGTTCGAGGTGAATCAAAACGTTGTCTACGAATTCAAAAGGTTGCCGCGCAGGATCAAATCGCTTGCCATTTACGGAGCAGGGGATGTCGCCTTCGATGGAGCTTTGAAAGCGAAACACACAGGTGTCAGTGAGGTTCACATCTTCAGCAGATCCGATCGAATAAAGGCAGTACCAAGGTTGGTCCGGCTGGCATCTCATCTGGGTGTTCGTTATCATCGGGCCGAACCGATACAGGCCGTTGAAGACCTTGGGGGAAGGGTGAGATTGTTCACGAAGGCTGGAAGTTACGATTTTGATGCCCTGCTCATCTGTATAGGAAGGGTTCCAAACGTTCCTGCCATTGTGAAACCCTCGCGGGAAGTCCACGTGGTGGGTGATGCAAGTGGAAGCTTCAGGCAGCTTGCGATCGCCATGGGACAGGCGGTTGATGCCTGTATGAAGATCCTTCAAGGAGGGTGGTGCTCTTGAGAGTGCTGGCCGAGTACGGTAGAGAAGACATCGCGATCGTTTATCTGGGCGAGACCTCGAAGGGAAGTTTCGTCGAGTTCGTCGAGGCGTTGCAACCACCGTTCCCCATCAGTGAAAAGTGGGTGTTGATCGTTTCCACATTGAAAGGTTGTCCTGTCAGGTGCAAGATGTGCGATGCGGGTGGATATTACGAAGGAGTGCTGGACGAGGACGAAATCATGGAGCAGATACAATACATGGTCGAGCGGAGGTTTCCCGATGGGAAGGTCAGCAGCAAGAAGTTCAAAATACAGTTTGCACGCGTCGGGGAACCTGCTCTCAACGAAAACGTGCTCACCGTTCTGGAGAAATTGAGTGACTATCGTAATTTGATACCGTGCATTTCAACAGTTGCTCCCGCTAGTTGTGAGAACTTTTTCGAACGTTTGCGGCTCATAAAAGATGAACACTACAGAGGACGTTTTCAATTGCAGTTCTCCGTGCATTCGACAGACGAAGAGCAGCGAAACCAGCTCATGCCGGTCAGAAAGTGGTCACTGGAACAGATTGCCGAGTACGGTGAGAAGTTTGTGAAGGAGAACGATCGAAAGATCACTTTGAACTTCGCCGTGTCGGAAGAGTCCATTCTGGACGCCGGAAAAATTCTGAAGATTTTCTCCAAGGAGAAGTTTCTTGTGAAGGTAACGCCTGTTAATCCAACGTACAGCGCTCAGCGAAGCGGATTGAAGTCCGATGTTGATGTGACCACCGGTATGCCCATCAAACATCGAAAATTCGTCGAAGAACTTAAAGACAACGGTTTTGAAGTGATTCTGAGCGTTGGACACCTCGAAGAAAACAAAATCGGTAGCAATTGCGGTATGTACATTCGAAGATACCTGTCGGAACGTCTCGAAAATCCCTGCGCGTACACCTACTTGAATGCGAAAGTACGGTCTTCTTAAGGTGCTGAGAGAAAAACTATCTCTGCCGAACGGTGAGGGGAGAGCACCCCTCTATCAAAAAACACTGAACGCCGACCTCATGCATGAGGCACTATCGTGTTCTGAAGACTGCAAATGGATCTTCGTGCAGTAGAGCACAGCATCATGGACTCGTCGAGGAGCACGAAATGGGTTTGAAAGTGAAGCTGTGATCCGGCCCAACCTACGGGAACGGTCCGTATCAAGTGAGCCGTGACAGAGTATCCACGAAAGCTTTGAACAGCGGGTGCGGTCTTCCAACCTTCGTTTTCAGTTCCGGATGGTACTGTATGCCTATGAAGAAAGGATGATCTTCGAGTTCGATCGCTTCGATGAAGTTCGATTTGGCGCTGATGGTCAGTTTGTAACCCTTCTCACCAGGCATTTTGAACAGCTCGGGGAATTGATCGTAGTTCACCTCGTAACGGTGTCTGTGCCTTTCTGTGGTTTCTTCGACACCACCGTATATCTGCCAGAGTCTTGTTCCTCTGAAGATGCGCATGGGTTGCGCGCCGAGTCGCATCGTTCCTCCGAGCTGCAGAATTTTCTTCTGTTCCTCCATGAGTGTTATCACTGGATAGGGTGTGTCGGGATCGAACTCTGTGGAGTTGGCCTGTCTGTAACCCACGACGTTCCTCGCGAACTCGACCACCATCAACTGCATGCCGAGGCAAATGCCGAGTATAGGTTTGTGATGTTCTCGCGCGTACTGTATGGCTTTGATTTTTCCCTCGATGCCCCTTTTACCGAATCCACCGGGTACAATCAGACCATCGAACTCGGAGAGGACGTCACAAACTTGTTCGTAGTTCATACTCTCCAGGTTCTGGGCGTCGATAACCGTGGGTTTGATGCAACCGGACAGGAATATGGACTCCATGATGCTCTTGTAGGCGTCGTCTGTTCCGAGGTATTTAGCGATCAGCGCTATCCTGTATTGCTTGAATTCTTTCGGATAGTCCCAGCTGAACTTCGTATCGTCGATGATCAGGTTGAGCTTTCTCGCGACCTTTCTGTGAACATCGAGATTCTTGAGCAGTTCAACTATTGAATAGACGTTCGGAACGTCGGGCAGATTTATGACCATGTCCTGCGGCACTCCACCGAACAGGGCCACCTTCTTTATCGTCTCCGAGTTAACGGACATTTCCGTTCTGACCACGATCATGTCTGGGTTGAGCCCAGCCCTCCTGAGCAGCTGGACCGATTGCTGCGTAGGCTTGGTCTTGAACTCATTTGAAGTTTTCAAATAGGGAACGTAGGTGACGTGGATGAACATGAAATCTCCGAAGGGATTCTCCAGGGCGAGCTGTCTGACACTCTCCAGGAACACCTCACTCTCTATATCGCCGACCGTACCTCCAATTTCGATGACGTTCACTTCTCCCTCCAGTGACTCTATTCTGTGCTTTATCTCGTCGGTGACGTGCGGTACTATCTGCACGGTCGAACCAAGATAGCCTCCATCCCTCTCCCTCTTGACGACCGTCGAGTATATTTGACCCGCTGTTATGTTGTTCCTCCTGCTCATGTCCTCACCGAGGAACCTCTCGTAATGACCCAGAT
Source organism: Thermotoga sp. Ku-13t (assembly GCF_011057685.1). NCBI lineage: Bacteria > Thermotogati > Thermotogota > Thermotogae > Thermotogales > Thermotogaceae > Thermotoga > Thermotoga sp. Ku-13t. Next base: position 304,348 of record NZ_LNFY01000009.1, read on the forward strand.
CCAGATCTGCTTCGTAACCGTCTTCGGTGACGAACACCTCACCGTGTTGGTTGGGATTCATCGTACCCGCATCGACGTTGAGATAAGGATCTATCTTCAACACGTTCACCTTCACACCACATTCCTTCAACAGCCTGGCCAACGACGCGCAGAAAATTCCTTTACCGACACCGCTGAGCACCCCACCTGTTACGACGATGAACTTCTTCACAGGGATCCCTCCAGGACAGCTTTGGCCAGACTCTCCTCACCTTTCAATTTCAGAAACTCCACGAGTTTGTCGCGGGTTGGACTCGCGCTGGAACTTCCCACTTTCGTCACAGCAAGCGCGGAAGCGGCGACGGCGAGCTTCAGTGCATCCCTAACGTTCATTTTTTTCAGTTTCGCGAGGATGTAAGCAGCGTTGAACGCATCTCCCGCCCCGGTGGTGTCGACGACTTCCACATCGTAGGCATCGACGTGGTAGGACATCTTTTCCGTGTACAACGTTGCACCCTTTCCACCGAGCTTCACGATTATTTCTTCCACCCCCACGTTCAGGAGCTTTTTCACAGCTTTTTCGATCTCGGTTTCCTTGGTCATTCTCAAAAGTTCGAGTTCGTTCGGAGCGACCGTGTCTGCGTACGCGAGAGTCTGTAGTTCGATCGTCTCAGAAAAGCCCGCAGGATCAACGAAGACATATTTTCCATTTCTCTTCGACATCATGATGACTTCCTGTGCCGTTTCGCTTGGGATACCCATCTGGACGAACACGGCTTTGCACCTTTCAAGAAAAGTCCAGTCGATCTTTTCGGGAGTCAGATGCGCGTTCGCACCCAGTATGTGGAACATGGTGTTTCGCCCGTTCGACTCAACCACGATGAACGTCTTTCCTATCTGTTCCTCACAGCTCTGAATCGAATCGATGCCGACACCGTGTTTTTCCAGCCGTTTGAGCACGGTCTGTGAAACCGAATCGGTTCCGACCATCCCAACGAGCTGACACGGAACGTTCAGTTTCGCCAGTGCGATGGCTGTGTTGGCACCTTTCCCACCTATGTCTGTGAAGGTCTTCGAGCACAGATGGTTTTCTCCGATATGTATTCGATCGACGTAGAGAAACGTGTCGATGTTGATCTTACCGAACACCGTAACGCTCATGGACTCATCTCCTTTTTTTATTTTCAGAGAAGTTGCATCAGCGCCTCAGCGAAAAAGCTGAGGTTCACATCGAATTTGGCGTTTGTGAGCTCGTCCAGCCCGGTCCTGCCCTTGTTGACGATGATGAGCCCTGCACCGTGCTTCTTTGCGATGACAGGCAACTGTGCCGCAGGATACACTGATAGAGAACTCCCTATCACGATCATCAGATCACAGTGCTGTGCATAGCGTGTGGCTTCGTCCAGGGCATGTACGGGTAAGTTCTCGCCAAAGAAAACTATGTTCGGTCTGATCAATCCGTCACAAACACAACGTGGTAATGTATCGGACTCCAGGATCTGTTTCACCTGTTCAAGTGTGTAGGGTTTTCCACATTCCATGCAGTAATACTCGAAGATGCTTCCATGGAGCTCTATCACCTTTTTGTTGCCTGCCTTCTGGTGCAATCCATCTATGTTCTGTGTGATGACAGCTTCTATCAGATTTCTGCGCTCAAGCTCGGCCAGCAGAAGGTGCGCCCTGTTTGGCTGTGCTTCGCTCATGGGAAGGAGTGCTTCCTTCCAGAATCGGTAGAAACCCTCCGGATCGTTCAAGAAGTAATCGATATCGAAAACGTACTCAGGATATTTCGAGTACAACCCGCTTGGACTCCTGAAGTCGGGGATACCGCTGTCGGTACTCACGCCTGCTCCGGTGAGCACAACCACTCTACGAGAAGTTTTTATTTTTTCGACCAGTTCTCTCTCCGTCACGGCCCTTCACCTTTTCTGAACACGATTCGAGGGAAACTCATCGAACCGGTGGGTTTCCAGTAGATCTGGTTGTTCAGAACTTTCGTTGGTGTCGGTTCCACGGACAGCACGATCGCATCTTCTGGAAGAACCACGACGATCTCTGAATCAGCAACGGCGTTGATCGACAGTTCTTTTAAGCCGGTATCAATCACGTTGTTCTCAACGAGTGCCACGTTTGAAAGGGTCGCTTTTTCAACTACTTCGAGTATTCCGGATCGTTCAGTCACGGTTGATTCCATCGAGATGACTTCGATCTGCCTTCCAACCCTTTTGCTGACCTCGGCGAAGTATTGCTTGAACTGTTCGATTGAACCCTGCCTGTAATTCTGCAGGTACTGATTTTGTTTTGCCGAATCTTTAAAGAAAAGGCCGGCCGTAGTCGTAAAGGTAGCATTGCCGGCGTAATCGTACTCCATTCTGCTCCTGTAATAGACGATCTCAAAGGCCGGCCGCTGCAGGAACACGCCGATCAGCTGCATAACCGTGAAAAACAGTATAAAACCGATCAAAAGGTAAAGCAAAGTTCGTTGATTCAATCGTTTGGCCTCCCAAGATATGTTAACACAATCACTCCGCCTGCACGATGACCTTCGTGCCAGTCCTGACATTTTTCAGCAGATTCAAGCCTTCCTTGACTTTCCCGATGACGTTCACCGCACTCGCGGGCCTGATCTTGTCATCGCTTATTGGAGTCTTACCGAAGAAGATGCATATGGCCCTTCCCGGGATCCAGAAAGCAACGTCGCCCTCTTCAACCACGTCTTTGCTGTTCTCCTCGATGGAGAGGCGTACGGGTGTTTCGAAGTATATCTCGTCACCCCAGCGATTCGCAACAGATTTGATCGGGAGTTCTTTTGTAATGGCCTCGATCGTCAGAGGCGCTTTCTTCTCATCGAGTTCGGCCACGCACTCGACCTGTCCGAAAATGAATCTCAGTTTCATAGCATCTCACCTCCCGTCCAAGAATTTTAGAGCAAACATCTGGAAAGTTCAACGGTTCTGCGGTTTGACCTCCACCCAATCCTTTGAAGAGGATGGGATCTTTCGCGCGGTGCGACCAGCTCAGCACCTTAACCGCACCGGTCTTGCCAGGACCTTTACTCTTATTCTTTTCGGACTCGGAGATACCTTCCTCAAGATTTTTACCACGTGAATGGAGATAACCTTCCTCCACGATTCCATGAATGGTGTGCGCTTTCTGGCTTGCATTATGTAAAATGGTTTTAAGGAGGGAAACACTGGAATGAGGGTGCCCCTTTTCGATATGACCAGGCAGTACGAAACACTCAGAAAAGAGTTGCTCAACGCGGTTGATTCTGTCTTCAGCTCAGGCAGGCTGATCATGGGAGAAAACGTCAAATCGTTCGAGCGGGAGATGGCCGACTATCTGGGCGTGAAGCATGCGATAGGAGTGGCCAACGGTTCGGATGCACTGTACATAGCAGTGAAGTCTCTGGGTATCAAAAGCGGCGATTTCGTCATCACGACTGCTTTCACGTTCTTCGCCACGGCGAGCTGCATAACCAGAAACGGTGCCACGCCCATTTTTGTGGACATAGACGAGCGTACTTTCAATATCGATCTGGATCAGGTCGAAAACGTTCTGGAGAGCCACCAATCGCGGGAGAGGATCAAGGCGGTGATACCGGTTCATTTGTTCGGACGGACGGTGGACCTGGAGAGGTTGAAACGCATCAGAGACAAATATAGTGTCAGGATCATAGAGGACTGCGCTCAATCGGTCGGTTCCACGTGGCGTTTCTCCGATGGCACGGTGAAAAAGAGTGGAAGTGTTGGTGATATCTCCACGCTCTCCTTCTTTCCAACCAAAAATCTTGGTGCCCACGGTGATGCCGGCATGATCCTCACCAACGACGACGATCTGGCAGAATTCTGCAGGATCTTCAGGGTCCACGGTGCTAAGGTGAAGTACTTCCACGAAATCGAAGGGGTCAACAGCAGGCTTGACGAGGTACAGGCCGCGATACTGCGTGTGAAGCTCAGAAGGCTCGATGGGTACCACAGGCGCAGAATAGAACTTGCCAGGCTGTACAACGAACTTTTTGAAAAGCACGGCCTGACAGACCACATCGTGTGCCCTCCTGTGGGCAAAGACTTCGAATGCGTTTTTCACCAGTACGTGATAAGGGTGAAGAATGGGCACAGGGACAGATTGAGGTCCTATCTCGAATCGCGTGGTGTGGAGACGGCGATTTACTATCCGCTTGGTCTTCACAGACAGAAGTGTTTTTCACATCTGCCGGCTGTCCAGCTCGAGAAAACGGACAGAGCCTGTGCAGAAGTTCTTGCCCTGCCGATGTTCCCGGAACTTCGCGAAGAAGAGGTCGAATATGTTGTCAGGTGTATCAGGGATTATTTTGAGGAGGAATGTGCATGCTGAGGGACAAGATCATCAACAGAACTGCAGTTGTGGGTGTGATAGGTTTGGGTTACGTGGGCCTTCCACTCGCGGTGGAGAAGGCGAAAGCGGGTTACATGGTCATAGGGTTCGACATTCAAAAGGAACGTGTGGATAAGGTGAACCGTGGGGAAAACTACATCGGAGATGTGGTGCCTGAGGATCTGGAAAGGCTCGTGAAGGAGGGCAAACTGCGTGCGACCAACAATTACGATGAGCTTTCCCAATGCGACGTGGTTGCCATCTGTGTTCCAACACCCCTCGACGAATTTAAACAGCCCGACCTCACTTACGTTGTGAACACATCGAAAGAGATCGCGTTGAGGTTGCACAGGGAAATGCTCGTGGTTCTCGAATCGACGACCTACCCTGGCACCACCGAGGAAGTCGTCAAGCCGATCTTAGAATCGAGTGGCTTGAAATGTGAAGAGGACTTCTATCTGGCCTTCAGCCCGGAGAGAGTCGATCCAGGAAACTTGCTTTACAAAACCAAGAACACGCCCAAGGTTGTGGGTGGGGTGGGAAAGAAATCTGCAGAACTCGCGAAGTTGCTCTACGAGAGCGTGCTCGATGCACCGGTTTTCGTGGTCTCTTCAGCGAAGGCTGCGGAGATGACGAAGATCCTTGAAAACACGTTCAGAATCGTTAACATCGCTCTGGCCAACGAGATGGCGATCATCGCAGAGAAGATGGGAATAAACATATGGGAAGTCATAGAGGCAGCCTCGACGAAACCTTTCGGGTTCATGCCTTTCTATCCTGGTCCAGGCGTTGGGGGTCATTGCATCCCGATAGATCCGTTCTATCTCACGTACAAAGCGAGGCAGTATGATTACCACACCAGGCTCATCGAACTCGCGGGTGAGATAAACGATTCGATGCCCTCGTACGTTGTGAACAGGATCATGAAGTTGTTGAACCAGAGGAAAAAGTGTCTGAACGGCGCACACGTCCTGCTCGTCGGGATAGCGTACAAAGGCGATGTGGATGATGTGAGAGAGTCTCCAGCCCTCAAAGTGCTCAAGCTTCTGGAAGAAGAACAGGCTCAGGTCATAGTGGTGGACCCCTACGTGAAATCCTTCAAGTGGAAAGGTTCGGAAAGAAACACAGAACCGCTGACGGCTGAACTGGCACGATGGGCCGACATAGCCGTCATAACGACCGCACACAGAAAACGCCTCGACTACAGAATTCTGGTGGAAAACTGTTCGTTGATCTTCGACACGAAGAACGTTCTGAAGAGTTTCAATCTCCAGGGGCCAAACATTGTGGTGCTTTGAGGGGGTGATGCTGTGGGCTGGTTAACGCTGAGTTTGCTGGCAGGGGCAGGCTCGATGGTCCTGGCAGTTTCATTGATGTTCTACGTGCTCAAAAAAGACACGGGTAACGAAAGGATGAGGCAGATCCACGCAGCGATCAAAGAGGGTGCTCTGGCGTATCTGAGGAGGCAGAACAGAACCCTCGCGGTCTTCGTCCTGGTCATGGCGATCGTACTCGGAGCCGTCGGAAGCTTCCTCAAGGGAACCAGTATAGGCCTATCCATGGTGATCGCCTACGTGCTGGGTTCCGTGTGTACGACGCTCGCCGCCTACATAGGTATGCGGGCAGCAGTTGAGGCGAACGTCAGGGTTGCGGCTGCGGCACAGAAAGGTTTGAAAACGGCGTTCCCGGTCGCGTACTACGGTGGAGCAGTCATGGGTCTCTTCGTGGTCGGAATATCCTTGCTCGGGATTTCGTTGTTGTTCTTCGTGTTCAAGGTGTTGCTGGGCTGGTCAGATCCAGATGCGGCAAGTGTTGTGCTTGGTTTCAGCTTTGGAGCCAGCGCGCTGGCGTTGTTTGCCAAAGCCGGTGGAGGAATTTACACCAAGACGGCCGACATCAGCGCCGATCTGGTGGGGAAGGTTGAACTCGGGATAGCCGAAGACGATCCGAGAAATCCGGCCGTCATAGCGGACAACGTTGGAGACAACGTCGGAGATGTCGCGGGTATGGGCGCAGATCTGACAGATTCCTACATCGCTAGCGTTGTCGCAACGATGATCATCGGAGCGGAGATTGCCAACGAAACGCTCACCGTATTACCTTTGACGATAGCAGCGGCTGGTCTGTTCGCTTCGATGCTGGCTTTAGTCTTCGTCGCGCGCAGCATCAAGAGGAGTCCAGGTCGAGCACTGAACCTTGGAACGTTCTTGACCTGCCTCATCTTTGTTGTGCTGCTCTTCTTCGTAACACGTTTCTCAAACCTTGAAGGAAATTCGTGGCTCGGTGTGTTTTTGCCGACACTTGCTGGTCTGGGTGCGGGTGTGGCGATAGGATTGACCTCGGACTACTTCACCTCCATAGAGAAGAAACCTACCAGGACGATTGCTGAGGCGTCCGTCACGGGTACGGCCATAAACATATTGATGGGCTTTTCTTACGGTCTGATCAGCATCGTTCCGCCAATTCTGTGCATAGCTGCCGCGACGATCGCAGCGTGGTACCTGGCGAAGGCTTTCGGCATCGATCCGTTCTACGGCATAGCGTCTGCCGCACTCGGAATGCTGTCCATCGTGGGTACGGTCATCTCCGCCGACGCTTACGGGCCCATCTCGGACAATGCCAAAGGCGTTGCGGAGCAGTCTGGTCTTGGTGAAGACGTTATTGCTGTGACGGACATGCTGGATGCCGCTGGAAACACTTCGAAAGCGATAACGAAAGGTTTTGCCATAGGATCGGCTGCGTTGACCGTGCTGGCGCTGTTCGCTGCCTATGCACACCTTGTTGACATCACGATGCTCGATCTGATGTCTCCTCAGGTCATCTCAGGAATATTCATCGGGGCCATGATGCCGCCACTGCTGTCTGCCATGTTGATTCTGGCGGTCAGCAAGAACTCTGAAAGGATGATAGAGGAAATAAGGAGACAGTTCCGTGAAATACCCGGTCTTGCGGAAGGCAAGGCGAAACCAGACTACGCGAAGTGTGTGGACATAGCGACCGCCGGGGCTTTGAAAGAATTGTTGCTTCCGGGTATAGTCGCGATCGTGGCTCCCGCGCTCACACTCGTGGTCCTCGGGAAAGAAGCACTCGCGGGATTCCTCGCCGGCAGCATCGTGAGCGGTATCATATTCGCTCTCTTCATGGCCAATTCTGGAGGCGCGTGGGACAACGCGAAGAAATACATCGAAGAGGGCCACTTCGGTGGAAAGGGTTCCGAGGCGCACAAGGCAGCCGTCGTGGGAGACACCGTGGGTGATCCGTTCAAGGACACCGCGGGGCCGTCTCTCAACACGATGATCACCGTGATGTCGCTGGTGGCAGAAGTCTTTGCACCGCTGTTGCTGCTCGTGGTGAGCCGGTGATAGGATGAACGGTTTCGTGGATGGACCGACCAGGTCCTTCACGATGGTTGACGAGATTCTGAGGCCTTTCTCGCCGAAAACCGCGTACGGGAGGAGGGCTCTGGATAATTTTTCCTGCGTTCTGACATCTCAGGAGCAGTTTTTATCCCACTGGGCTCGACTGGAAAAGGTTCTCGCACTCAGTCCAGAATCTGTGGAAAGAATGGAAAAGATCTTGGAAAAGGTTCCGGATCTGAGCCATCAGATCGCGCATGGTTTTGCGGAGATATCTGACTTTGCCAAACTGAAAAGGTTCGTGTTCAATTTCATGTCGCTCAGCAGGATTGTTGGTCAAACCTGGGACCTTCCAGACATCGGTGAGTTCTGGAAGGTCCTTTCTCATTTCTTCGGCGAAGGAGAGGCTCTTCAGCTCCAGTCGGAAACGTTGCTCAACCTCAGAAAGGCACATTTTGAAATCACGCAGCAGCTCAAGGAAGAGTTCTCTCACCTGTGCGATCGAGTGTACAGTCTGGTTGGCCTGAGACCTCACGGTGAAGAGTTCACCATTTCTGTGGAGATCGGGAGAAAGCTGGCTGAGGCCAATCTGGCACAGCTTCTGAAGGACTACGGTGAGCGATGGCACATGCGCTTGATAGATACCGAAAAAGCGACCCTGCTGAAGCGGGATCTGGAGGTCCTTGAAGAAAGGATGCAGGACGAAACAGAAAAGTTGCTGAAAGATTTCAGGCAACAGATTGAAGGTTCTCTCGACCTTCTCAGAGCGTGTGAAAGAGCCATCGAGACCATCGATCTGGACCTGTCACGCTACAGGATGTATTTCACGTACAGATGTTGCAGGCCCGAAGTTGGAGAAAATCTGTGCCTGGTCAAAGGTAGGTTCATTCCCACACTGAGCTATTGCGAGCAGAACGGATACGAGTACTATCCGATCGATCTGGATGCGAAGAGCGGTGTCACCGCGCTGTGCGGACCCAACATGGGAGGAAAGACGACGGCTCTCAGAACGGTGGGAGCTTTCGTGTTGCTGTTTCAGCTCGGTTATCCCGTTCCAGCTGAAAGGTTCATGAGTCCCATCTTCAGCGCCGTCCGCTTCGTTTCGAGGGGGGAAGAAATCGGATTCAGTTCGTTCGCCATGGAGATCCGCAGCCTGGTTCAGGCCTTGAAGCTTGGTGGCAGAAAATTACTCTTGCTGGATGAGTTCGGTGCGAGTACCAATCCGATCGAGGGTGAAGCGCTGGCGCTCGCCGTCGTCGAACATTTTTCTGCTCTGCAGGATTACGTCTTTTTGACGACGCACTATCCCCGGGTAGTCCTGAAAGCCGAGAACGTCTATGGTTGTGGAAGAATCAAGAATATCGACGAGGACGATCCACACAGGATGTTCGACTATTCGCTCGTTCCAAACGTCAAACATATTGAAAAGATAGGACTCATGATCGCCGGTAAACTCGGCCTGCCTTCCGAAATGCTGGAAAAGGCGAGGAGATACTGTGGAGTGGAGTGAAGAGCGAGTTTACAGTGTGAGCGACCTCACCTTTTACATAGAGAACCTCTTTGAGAACGATGAGAATCTGACCGGCGTGACCGTGGTCGGTGAAGTGGTCGATTGCAGGACGAGGAACGGTCATCTGTTCTTCTCGCTGAAGGATGAGCAGGCTTCGATCGGCTGCGTGATGTTCGGTGGGGTGTACATGGGAATCCATCTGGAAAACGGGATGATGGTTCAGGCGAATGGTGACGTGAGGATTTATCCGCCAAAGGGACAGTACAGACTGGTGTGCAGAAAGTTGAGACATCTTCCCGACAGAGGGCTCATGTTCTTGAAACTCAAAGAGACGTACGAACGGCTCAGCAAGATGGGAGTTTTTGACAAACCGAAAAAGCAACTTCCAAGGTTCCCATCCACGATTGGGGTGATCACATCGAGAGATTCGGCTGCCCTTCAGGATATACTCAGGACCATATCGAAAAGGTTTCCGTTCGTGAAGGTGGTGCTCTACCACACAAGTGTTCAGGGAAAGGGAGCTAAGGAAGAGATTTTGAAGGCCCTGTACGACGCGAATCTCGATGAACTCGATGTTGTAATAATAGCCCGTGGTGGAGGTGCAACCGAGGATCTCTGGTTGTTCAACGACGAAGAGGTTGTGATGGGCGTGTACGCGCTGAGGCATCCCGTGATAACTGGTGTTGGTCATCAGATAGATTCTGTGCTGGTCGATCTGGTGGCTGACGTGGCTGCTCACACACCAACAGCCGCCGCTCAGAGTGCTGTACCAGATATGAGAGAAATCATTGGAAATGTCGAGCGCTCTCTGCAGGCGTGTTTCACGAACATCATCAGAGTCTGGAATCTCACCAAGGAATACTCAGACGATCTTCTGCTCGAGATGAAAAGGAGCGTGACCAAGTTACTGGATGACTTTGAGAACTGTTCGAAGCAGAACCTTGAGAAATTGAAAACACTGATCGGCGGCAAAGTCGATTCTTTGAGCCGGAAGCTCGAGCTGGCGGGTGCTAGGTTGAACCTTTTGAATCCCGTCGCCGAACTTGAAAGGGGTTACGTGATCGTTGAGAAGGATGGGGTTAGGGTTCGCTCGAGCAGGGAACTGTCCCCGGGAGACGTTTTGATGGTAAGATTTCACGATGGATCGGTGAAGGTGGTAGTGAATGAAGATAGAAGAGCTGATGGATGAACTCGAAAGGATCTTGGAACTGCTGAATTCTCAAAGCTTGTCGCTGGATGAATCCCTGGAACTTTACAGGAAAGGTGTGGAAATCTACAGAAAACTTCAAGAAGCCCTGAACAGGGCCAGGATCGAAGTGGAAGATCTTTACGCTCAGCTGCATCGAAACGGGGTGGGAGAGAGTGATAACAATAGATCAACTTAAGGATGCGCGAATCGAAGACCTCGAACGCTTCGCTGAATTGATAAGAAAAAGGATTATCGATGTCGTTTCTCAGAATGGGGGTCATTTGGCGTCAAACCTTGGTGTCGTCGAGCTGACGCTCGCACTCTACAAGGTGTTCGACCCGAGGGAAAACATCATCGTTTGGGACACTTCCCATCAATGTTACGCGCACAAACTCTTGACTTACAGGTGGGAAGAATTCTCCACACTGAGAAAACTTGGAGGCATAAGCGGTTTCAATTCCATCAAAGAGAACGCACTCGACAGGTTCGGTGCGGGCCATGCAGGAACTGCGATCGCTGCTGCACTTGGTATCGAGAAAGGTTTGAAATTGCTGGGAGAGAAGAAGAACGTCATCGTCGTTCTCGGTGATGGCGCTCTGACTAACGGTGAGACGCTGGAGAGTTTGAACCAGCTGAAGAGTTTGAACTCGAAACTGAAAATCGTCCTGAACGACAACGGTATGTCGATCTCGAAGAACGTTGGTGCTCTGTCTGAGGCCTTCGCGAAATTGCGTACAAGTCAGGTGTACGTGATGTTCAAAAACCTTGTGAAAAAAGTGCTGTCTGCTTCCCCCACGGGTAAAAACCTGGAAGAGGAATTGAGAAGGTTCAGAGAAGGCCTGAAACAGTTCATCCAGGGAATCGATTTCTTTGAGGCCCTGGGCTTGAAGCACATAGGACCCGTCGATGGGCACGATCTGAAATTGCTCGTCGAATTGTTCGAGAGGATCAAAGATTACGATTATCCTGTGGTGGTGCACGTCGTAACACAGAAGGGCAAAGGTTACAAACCGGCCGAAGAGAACTGCGTTTTCTTCCACAGCCCACCGAAGTTCGATCCGGAATCGGGAGAGCCGGTCGTCAGAGAGGGCTGGCTCTCTTACAGTGATGTTTTCGGAGAGACTCTCGTTAGATTGGCTCGGAAAGATAAAAGATTGTTCGCTATAACGGCAGCTATGCCAGATGGAACGGGGTTGAGGAAGTTTTCGGAGGCGTTTCCGGACAGGTTCGTCGATCTTGGCATTACTGAGCAATCCTGCGTGACGTTCGCGGCTGGACTCGCGAGTGCTGGATTCAGGCCAGTTGTTGCAATTTACTCGACGTTTTTACAGCGGGCGTACGATCAGATCATCCACGACGTGGCCTTGCAGAATCTGAACGTTATCTTCGCCGTGGACCGTGCGGGGCTGGTGGGGGAGGACGGACCAACTCACCATGGAGTCTTCGACATAGCCTTTTTCAGGACTGTGCCGAACAGCAGGATATTCGCTCCGTGTTGCCTGCAGGAATTGATCAACGTGTTGAGATCGGTTGTAGAGATGGATATAAAAGGAGTCGTGGCGATCAGGTATCCCAGGCAGGCAGAGGAAGGAAATTTCGATGATATGTGGAAAAAATCGGTTCTGATAGATCCATTCCGCTGGGAGATAGTCAGAGAGGGGAAAAACGTGGCCATCCTGGCCGTTGGCACGATGGTGCAGAATGTTCTGAAGGCTAATCTTGATGCCACCGTCGTCTACGTCCGGTGTGTTAAACCATTGGACGAAACCATGCTGGAGAGGGTGGCAGAAACTCACGAACTGATTGTAACCGTGGAAGAGGGTATCATCAGTGGTGGATTTGGAGAGTCCGTCCTGAATTATCTGAACAGAAAAGATTGGCGCAGGAGCATACTCCTCATAGGTATCAATGATGAATTCGTGCCACACGGTAGCAGAGAGGAGCTTTTGAAGCTAAAAGGACTCGATCCGGAAGGCATTCGCGAACGTGTGTTATCATTATTGAGAAAGGAGGTTGGTCTCTGTGGTGATCAAGCTGGAATATGGAGACCTTGAAGTAAGTTTGAAAGCACTCAAGAAACTTGCGTACATAGCAACGCTCCAGAGTTATGGGCCTGTGAAGATCAATTCAGATAGTTTTTTTGGAAAACTTTTTGGTGAAAAAGAAGAGGAACGCATCAAGGTCGAAGAGCATGAAAATGGCAAGATCGTCGTTGACATCTACATCGAGGTCGAGTACGGTGTGAAGGTCACTGAGGTGGCGAAGAACATAATGGAAAGTGTGTCTCACGTCATGCGAAATATAGGTGGTTGCGAAGACGTTGAGGTCAACGTGCACGTGACAGGGGTTCACTGAGGAGGTGCTCAGACTTGCCAAAGGTGAACGGGAAGTTCATGAAGCTTGCGTTCGAGAAAGCAACAGAAGAACTTGCCCTTCATGTGGACGAGTTGAACGCACTCAACGTCTTCCCTGTACCCGACGGAGACACTGGCTCTAACATGCTTGCAACCATGCGCGAAGGATGTAAATACTTGGAGCAACTGACAAAAACGGACCTGAAGTCTGTCATGGACGCCATCAAGAACGGAACGTTGATGGGGGCACGTGGAAATTCTGGCGTGATTCTTTCACAGATCTTTCGAGGGTTTGCGATCTATTGTGAGAAGAAGAAGACTCTGGAACCACATGACATTCTCGACATGATCAAAGAAGCAAAGAACGTGGCCTACAAGGCTGTGATGAAACCAGTTGAAGGCACTATCCTCACTGTGCTGAGAAGGATTGTCGAACGATCGGAAGAGGCTGCGAGTTTTCAAGATTTCCCTGAGGTTTTTGGCTGGATCGTTCAGGTTGCGGAACAGGCCGTGAGAGAGACACCAAAACTTTTGCCTGTGCTCAGAGAAGCAAACGTGGTGGACGCAGGTGCAAAGGGATTGCTTTACATATTCAAAGGTTTCCACGCCGCTTCGCTCGGTGAGCAGGCCAATCTGGAACTGGTCGCGACCAAGAGTGGAGAAGTGACAGTTGAACTTCCAATCGAAGAACTGACTTTCCAGTACTGCACCGAGGTCATGATAAAGAGAGAAAACAGTTTTTCCGACACCGAGGTGGAAAGATTCAGGAGCTTTCTCGAGAGCGTTGGAGACTCCGCTGTCGTTGTGCACGATTCTGCAGTTCTGAAGACTCATGTTCACACGAACAATCCCGGTGTGGTCATAGAGGAGGCCCTGAAGTACGGCGAACTGCTGAAGGTGAAGATAGACAACATGAAGCTCCAGCACGAGCACATTGTCCAGGAGAACGAACCGAGGAGAAAGTACGGTTTCGTGGCTGTCTCGCCGGGTCAGGGCATAACCACGGTGCTGAGGAACCTGGGTGTGGATCAGATCGTCAGGGGCGGACAAACTATGAACCCCAGCACGGCAGATCTGAAGATCGCCATCGAGAGGGTCAACGCAGATGTGGTTTTCGTCTTCCCAAACAATCCGAACATTCACATGGCCGCCAGGCAAGCCGCAGAGCAGATAAACGGTAAGAAAGTCATTTTGATACCCACCAACACCGTTCAGGAGTGTATCTCCGCCATGATGGCCTTCGATCCGAACGAATCTGAGGACGTTCTCACCAATAAATTCAACGAGGCTGCGAAGTACATCATAGCTCTCAGCATCACGAGGGCCGTCATGGATGCAAAACACAACGGTACCAAGATCAAGAAGGGCGAGTACATGATCCTGAAAGGCAAGTCATTGATCGCCCACGGCCAATCGTTGAAGCAGGCATTGCACAGGGCGCTGTTGTCACTGGATTTGAGAAACAGGGAGGTCGTCACGATCTTCAAAGGACAGGAAGCCACTGACGAAGAGGTGGCCATCCTGGAAAGCGTTTTCAAAAATGTCATGGACAACCCGCAAATAGACATCCATGAGGGCGGTCAGCCGCACTATCCGTACCTTTTGATGATCGAATGATCAGAATTTCATAACCACCTTGCCGCATTCTCCCTTCATCATCAGCTCGAACCCATACTGCCACTCGTCAAAGCTGATCACGTGGGTGACAACTTTCGAGAGATCAACCTTTTTGTGTTTCAGTAGCTTATCGGCTATGTACCATGTCTCGAACATTTTCCTTCCTGTTATGCCGAAGATCTTGAGGGCCTTGAACGTGACCAGATCGTCCACGTTGAACGAGATCTCTTTTCCGTACAGTCCCAGGATCGCCACGGTTCCACCGTTGGTCGTTACCTTCAAGCCCTGCTTGAGTGCCTCTACGCTACCGGACATTTCGAGGAAGACATCGACACCGTTTCCTTCGGTCAAACGCATCACCCTATCTTCGAGATCTTCTCTGGTGGGATCTATCACGATGTCCGCACCGTTTTTCAGCGCGAGGGCTTTTCTGTAATCTCTTATCTCCGAGGCGATCACCAGAGCGGCTCCAGAAACCTTCGCCACTTGTATCGCCATGGCACCTATGGGCCCCACACCGCTGATGAGGACAACTTTACCCGTTAGATCTTCGACGAGCGCTGTATGGACTGCGTTACCAAAAGGTTCCATCACCGATGCGAAGATGGGATCGATCTCTTTCGACAGCTTCCATACAACTGTTTGTGGCACCTTCACGTATTCTGCAAAAGCTCCATTGGTGTCGACACCGAGAATCTTCATGTTTCGACAGACGTGCATCCTGTTCGTGCGGCACTGAACACAGCTCAGACACGGTATGTGAGTTTCACACGCGACGTAATCTCCAACCTTGACAGTTTGAACGGCTTCCCCGACCCGTTCAACGATCCCGGAGAACTCGTGCCCGATTATTAGGGGTGGTTTTATGCGACTCTGTGCCCAGCTATCCCATCTGTAGATGTGCACGTCGGAACCACATATGGAAGCCGTTTTCACCCTGATCAGGACTTCGGTCGGCCCGGGTTCGCCGGGTTCTGGTACCTCCACCATTGTCAGGCCTTCCGCCATGGATGTTTTCATCAACGCTTTCATCTCTATCCCTCCTCTTACACCACACAGTGTACAACAAACGGATTCAAAAACGAAACATTGTATAATGAGTTCAGAGGAGGTGAAACCCGTGGCGATAGATAGATTGGAAAGGGTTCTGAATGCGGAACTGGAACAGCTCAGAAACGAGGGAAGGGCGAAAGGAAAAGAGTTCATAATAGTGGATGTGAAAAAACCAGCCAATGGTAAAGGACCAAGATATCTGCTCAAAGGTTTCGGTGACAAAGAGTTCATAAGGATGAATTCGAACTCGTATCTTGGAATGTCTCTGAGAGAGGATATCATAAAGGTAGAGGAAGAGACCGCGCGAAAGTTCGGGGTTGGACCCGGTGCAGTCAGGTTCATAAGTGGAACTTTTCAGCCACACAGAGATCTAGAAAAGGCCCTGGCACGGTTCCACGGGCGGGAAGAAGCCATGATCTACAGTGCCGCATACGTGACGGTGATAGGCGTCATAGCGTCGCTCGTCACGCCCGAAACGATAGTGATCAGCGACGAGCTGAACCACAACTGCATCATAAACGCCATAAGGCTGGCCCGTCCAAAGGACAGGTTCATTTATAAACATCTGGACATGAAAGATCTTGAAGAAAAGATCATTCAGAGCATCAACAAGGCTGAAAGGTTGATCATCGTGACGGATGGAGTCTTCAGCATGAGGGGAGATTACGCACCGCTGGACGTGATTCAAAGGCTTGCAGAGAAGTACGATCGTCATTTCCCTCAGAATATCATCACCATCGTGGACGACTCACACGGTGTGGGCGCCTTCGGTCCAACGGGCAGGGGTACAGAGGAAGTCACCAACGGCAGGGCAGACCTTCTCGTAGGAACGCTCGGTAAGGCCTTCGGTGTTAACGGTGGCTACGTTGTCTCGAGCGAAATGATAATCACTTACCTGAGAGAAAAAGCGATCACGTACATATACTCAAACCCAATCACGCCCGCCGAGGCTGCCTGTGCATTGAAGGTTCTTGAGATTCTGGACAGCCAGGAAGGAAGAGAAAGACTCTCTTATCTTAGAGGACTAGCGAGGAGATTCCGTGAAGGTCTGATCAGATTGGGTTACGAAACGATCGAAAGCGAACATCCCATCGTGCCGCTGCTCGTCAGGGACACGAAGAAAACGGCGGATCTGGTGAACTATCTGATCGAGCACGGTGTGCTCGCGACAGGTTTAAACTTCCCGGTGGTTCCAAAGGGAGACGAAACGATAAGGTTCCAGATCAACGCGGACCACACCCCAGCTGACATAGATTACGTCCTGAGCGTGCTGGAGAAGTACAGAAAAGAACGCTGGAACATGTAGTTGTTTGGTTTGCAATGTGGTATTATAATTATGCGAACCCAAAATCTTGTGAAGGGAGGTAGAGGGAATGAAGAAACTGCTGGTACTTACTGTGATTCTCGCTGTGCTCTCAGTCTTTGCACAAACGCTCAACTGGGCACTGTTGCAGGAGCCAAAAACTCTGAACCCGTGGAACCACTACGGACCGAACGCCACAGTCTGGAACACCTACGTACTCGGGACGTGGTACGGGGCACTCTACGGTTATTCCGACGTGAGGTTTGACTGGATCCCGAGCCTTGCAGTGGACCTTCCGAAGATCGAACAGGAAGGGGACCAGTGGGTCTACACAATTCCACTCAGACAGGATGTCGTGTGGTCCGATGGGACGAAGTTCACGGCAGACGACGTTGTTTGGACAATGAACACTGTGTTGAAGCTCATCAAAGAATACGGCCTGGGTGGAAACTGGGCGAGCATGATCGATCCAGACTACTTTGTCAAGGCAGAAAAAGTTGACGATTTCACAGTTAAGGTGTACTTCACCCAGCCGAGCTTGGCCAAGGCAAACTTTGGAGCTTTGATGATGCCCATACTGTCGAAGAAGTACTGGGAACCAAAGGTTGAGGAAGCTTTGAAGACCGGTGCTCCACTGCAGACGCTCTACAACTATGACAACTCCGACGAGCCCATCATAGGTCCGTTCAAGCTCGTCAAATGGGAAAAAGGCGCGTTCGTGCAACAGGTCGCAAGACCTGATTATTTCGACAAAGGAAGCACGCTGATTCTCTACAAGAACGGAGCCGTTGAGATCAACAATCCCAACACGGGCTTCCACTGGGTTGGCTACGGAGAACCCACCGGTGAAAAGATGCTCGAGCTTGTCACCGGTCCGTACGTCGATGACATCATTTACAGAATCTATCTGAACAGGGCTGCCGCGATCACGGCACTGATCAACGGAGATGTCAGCTTCGTGTTCAACTCACTTGGTTTGCAGAAAGGTGAAGCAGACCAGCTGGCCAAGGCGAGTGGTGTGAAAGTCATCAGCAACACGACTAACGGCTTCAGGTACATGTGCTTCAACATGAGAAGGTATCCAATGAACATCAAGGAATTCAGACAGGCCATAGCGGCACTCATCGACAGAGAGTTCCTGTGCTCTAGGGTGCTCGGTGGTCAGGCGTTCCCGCAGTACAGCGTGGTGCCCGTTGGAAACGCGTTCTGGCACAACCCGAAGGTTCCAGAACTCACGCCCGGTTACGGTCTGAGCTACGGTGAGAGAAGAAAACTCGCCATAGAGTTGCTCAAGAAAGCGGGCTTCAAATGGGTCGTTGAGCCGAAGATCGAGGGCAACAACGTGGTCAGACAGGGTAGAGGTCTCATCGCACCGAACGGACAGAGGATCGAGCAGATTGAATTACTTGCTCCTGGTACCGGCTACGACCCGATGAGGGCAACGATGGCACTCTACATTGAAAGATGGGCCAACGAAATTGGTATACCCATCAAAGCCAACCTAGTCGATTTCAACTACATCGTGCAGAGGGTCTGGGACGAACCGTTCAACTTCGACATCTACATGCTTGGTTGGAGCTTGGGTTACTATCCTGATCACATGGCGGACTTCTTCCACAGCAAGCGCGCTGGTGTCGGTGACTTCAACGCAGCTGGTTACAACAATCCAGAGTTCGACAAACTCGCTGATGAGTTCCTCGCCGCTTCCGACATAAACAAAGCGAGAGAACTGGGCTTCAAGCTGCAGGAAATCCTGGCGGAAGATCTGCCCTACATTGTCCTCTTCGACACACCAATCATCGAAGCTTACAGGATGGATCAGATCGTCTTCCCGTACGAGCAAACACTGTCTGGATTGCAGTATGTCAACGGTGTTCCTGCTCTGGTCAAAGCTGCTCAGTGATGGAACGGTAGACTCGTAGGATTTCCCAACCGCCCTCTTTGGGCGGTTGGGTTTTTAACAAAGGAGGAGATCGAGCGTGCTCAAATTTCTGGGAAAAAGAGTGTTGCAAATAGTGATACTGCTCTTCATCTACGTGACTGTGGTCTACTGGTTGATCGAGGCGATGCCAGGAAGTTTCGTCGATCAGTACCTTCTCAATCCGAAACTCACACCCGAGATCAGGGAGAATCTGAAGAGACAGTTCGGTTTCGACAAGCCTGCCTACATGAGGTATTTGATATACATGAAAAACTTCCTGAAACTGGACCTTGGAATCTCGTTTTCTTATTTTCCCACCAAGGTTACGACGATAATCGCTGAAAGACTCCCCAGGACCGTTTTTCTTTTCGTCACCTCGACGCTCGTATCTTACGCCCTTGGATACAGCCTGGGTAAACGCGCGGCGTGGAAAAGGAGTGGCATGCTGGACAAAGCGACTACCTTCGTTGGCATAGTTTTCTGGACTATATTCTTACCATTGCTCGCCATCTTCAACATATGGTTGTTCGGTGTGATCCTGAAGATCTTACCTTTGAACCAGTTCATTGACCCGAACCTGTGGAAGAATGCACCTTTGTCCGCCCAAACGATTTTTATAAGGCTTCTTTCGAACGCTCTGGTTTTTCTCATAGTTTTTCTGATAACGTTGCTGGTTTCCAACAGACTCAAGACGATTCCCGCAAAAAAGCTCACGCTTTACGTTTCTCCCATTGCCACGATTGTGGTATCGGTTTCGATATGGATCCTCTCAGGCTATTCGATCTACGCCTGGGATATCATAAAGCACATGGTGCTTCCTGTGCTCACACTCACGTTGTACTCTTTCGCCGGTAGCATGCTCGTAATGCGCGATACGATGCTCGATGTGATAAAGGAAGATTACGTAACCACCGCGAAGGCAAAGGGTTTGCCCGACAGCGTCGTTAGAGACAAACACGCAGCGAGAAATGCACTTCTACCTCTGGTCACCAACTTCGTCATCGGTCTCGGTGCCACTGTGGGTGGAGGTATCATCACCGAGACGATGTTCTCCTGGCCCGGAATGGGACGCGCTTATTTAGAAGCGCTCAACAGTCAGGATACTCCATTGCTGATAGGCCTTCTGGTCTTCACTGGCATCTTCGTCCTCATCGCGCATTTGGTGGCTGACATACTGTACGCGGTGCTCGATCCACGCATAAGGTATTGAAGGAGTGATCGATCGTGACTGAGATGGTCGTTACGGAACCACTGTGGAAGATCAGGTTCAAACTCTGGCTCAGATCACTCAGGACGGGTTGGGAACTTTTCAAAGAGAGAAAGCTTGCCCTTTTTGGTCTGGGCGTGATAATATTCTTCGCGATCTTTGGCCTTCTCTATCCCCTTTATCCACTGATCATGAAGAACATCTTCTGGAAGGACGATCTGTTCACATACCAGACCTTCTTGCCGTACGACCCGATCATCGGTTTTGATCCGAACGTAGTGAGCCATCCCTCGCCTCCGTCGCTGAGGCATCCTCTGGGCACTGATCCGCTGGGTAGAGACATCCTTGCGATGATCATGTACAGTACACCGAGAGAGTTCGTGCTCGGTATCACCGCGGCTCTGATAACCGTCGTCATAGGCACGATCATAGGAGCCAGCGCTGCGTATTACGGCGGGGTTATAGACACGTTTTTCATGCGTCTTGCAGACATCATCATGTTGTTCCCGAGCCTGGCACTGCTCATGGTCCTGAGTGCGTTCGTGGAACTGACTCTGTTCAGACTCGCCCTCATTATGGGTATCCTTGCGGGCTTTGGGTCCATAACACTGGTTTTGAAGGCTCAGGCACTGACGGTCAAGGTGAGACCTTTCATAGATGCTGCAAAATCGACGGGTGCGAGCGATGCGTACATCATATTCCGGCACATCATCCCGAACATTCTTCCCCTCTCTTTCCTTTACATGATGTTCAACGTCACTGGCGCGATATTCACAGAGGCGGTTCTCTCCTTCCTCGGGTTGGCCAACATACGCATGAGCTGGGGCGTTATCATCCAGATGGCCGAATCTTCCGGTTATCTCATGGGTAGCAGCATCGGAGCATACTGGTGGTTGTGGCTACCGGCGGGTGCGTGTATCACGTTGCTGTGTTCGTCGTTCTACTTCTTGGGTCGTGGACTCGAAGAGATCGTTAATCCAAGATTGAGAAAGAGGTGATCCCGGTGCTCCTGTCCGTGCAAGACCTGCGGATGTATTACAGAACGAAGATGGGCTACGTGAAGGCCGTGGACGGTATAAACTTCGATCTGGATCAGGGAGAAAGTCTGGGTATAGTGGGTGAATCCGGTTGTGGAAAAACGTCCATATCGATGACGATCCTCAGGTTGTTGCCAGACAACGCCGAATTCATATCCGGTAGCGTGCTCTTCGACATGGGGAATGGGCCTGTGGATCTGGTGAAATTGCCAGAATCGGAAATGAGGAAATACAGATGGCGCGGAATTTCAATGATATTCCAGGCGGCCATGAACTCTCTGAACCCCGTTTACAAAGTTGGCGATCAAATCGTTGAAGCCATCCAGAACCACTTCCCGGACATGCCCATAGACAAGGCCAAGCAGAAGGTTGCTGAACTCTTCACCCTGGTGGGGCTCGATCCGTCCCGCATGGAGCAGTATCCACACCAGTACAGTGGTGGGATGAAACAGAGGGCCGTCATTGCCATGGCACTCGCCTGTGATCCAAAGGTGATCATAGCGGACGAACCGACCACAGCACTCGACGTGATCGTTCAGGACAGGATCTTGAAGGAGATAAGAAAAATCCAAAGGAAACTGAACATGGCGATGATTTACATTTCGCATGACATCGCTGTGATCGCCGAGGTGAGCGATAAGGTCGCCGTCATGTACGCTGGAAAGTTCGTAGAGCTGGCCGATTCTGTGACGATCTTCAAACGCCCCATGCACCCTTACACGTACGGCTTGATGCACGCGTTTCCGAGCACGGTCGGTGAAAAGACTGAGCTTGTGACGATACCCGGTGAACCACCGAACCTTTTGAACCCACCGAAGGGTTGTCGCTTTGCGCCGAGATGTCCCAAGGCGGATCAAACGTGTATGGAAGTGGAACCGGAGTATCGTGAAGTGGAGAAAAACCACTTTTTGGCCTGTCATCATCCTGTCCAGCCTAACGAGGTGGTGCGTTTCTATGCAGACTAACGATGTGGTGCTGAAGATAGAGAACCTTCGAAAGCTCTTTCCCGCAGAGCGAAGGATTTTTGGAAAGGTTAGGAACTTCGTCCACGCAGTTGATGACATAAGCTTCGAGATAAGAAGGAAAGAATCGCTCGCCCTGGTGGGTGAATCCGGTTGCGGGAAGACCACCACCGGGAGGGTGCTGGTCGGTCTGGAAGAACCAACGTCCGGTAGGATCGTGGTCGAGCAGGAAGACGTGACACCATTGTTGTACGGAGACGAATCGGCGGCACGAAGATATGTAAAGGAGACCTACGTGAAGAGATTTGCAAGCATGAGCGACGAACAGCTGAAGGCTTTGAAGGGCATAGATACTATCTACGCGCAGAGATTTCTTGATCTTGGCAGAAACGAAGTAAAATTCGTGGATGATTTGCTCAAAAACAGGCGGGAGCGCATCTGGCATTTGAGACGGAGGATCCAGATGATCTTTCAGGATCCGTACGAATCTTTGAACCCGAGGATGACGATTTTCGATATCGTCGCGGAGCCGTTGAACATACACGGAATTGGTAATCTCAAAGAGAGGGAGGAAATGGTCGCGAAAATATTAGCGGATGTTGGGCTCACCCCACCGGAAACTTTCATGTTCCGTTTCCCGCACGAGCTTTCCGGTGGGCAGAGACAGCGTGTGGCCATAGCTAGGGCACTCATATTGAACCCTTCCTTCGTGGTCGCGGACGAACCAACCTCCATGCTCGATGTCTCGATAAGGACCGGTGTGATGAAACTGATGATGAGGCTTGCGGAAGAACACCAGATGAGTTATCTTTACATCACGCACGATCTCGCGGTTGCTAGGTACATGAGCAACGACATAGCTGTCATGTATTTGGGCAAGATCGTTGAGATGGGTCCAACGGAAGAGGTTCTCAAAAATCCGCTGCATCCTTACACGCAGGCGTTGCTCGCGGCCGTTCCGATCCCGGATCCCGAAGTGAAGCGAGGAGAGCCGAACATAAAAGGTAGTGTTCCAAGGCCCATAAATCCTCCTCCGCGTTGTAGGTTTTTCGAAAGATGCCCTTATGCCGTTGATTTTTGCGAGAAGAACGATCATCCTCATTTGAAGGAAGTTGCTCCGAAGCATTTCGTGGCGTGCTATGTTGTCTCGGGCGAAGCGAGCTGAGTTCTGGAAGTTCGTTTTCTGGACCGCGCTGGCCCTGGTGGTGCTCAACTACACCACCGGGGTTTTCGTTTATAGAAATTACGCAGATAAACTTTCGAAAGCGAAGGCTGTCTGCAAGGTTCGCTTCGAAGATGGAACCATCCGCGGAAGAGTTTTGATCGAAGGGTTCAGTGGCTTGAAAATCCATCCTGTGGATTATCAGCTCTATTTCCAGGACAACAGAAGGGGAAACGTTCTAAAACTCGTTTCCAATTCCATGTTTGGTCGAACCGAGGCCGAGTTCGTCACGGACGCGTGGGCAGGCTACGAACAGGGAAACTGGCACGCTCAGGGTTACAGCAACGTGTCGATCGAATGGCTCTGGCTGAAGATAAACCTGTATCTCCCCTTAGAGGTGGAAATCGAATGAAGAAGATCGCCTTTTTTGTCACAGTCATGATCCTTTCTTACCACGCTGTTGTTTTCGAACTGCTTCTGGACCAGTTTTCCCCGTTGCCGGTGAGCGCGGTGTGGTTGCTTTCACTCGTCTTATCCTGGTGGGCGGGAAGAGAGCTGGAACATTTTTCTAAAACGCTGCTCGTACTCACGGTCTCTTTCATCATCGCGGGAGTTTTGAGCTACGTTTTGATAGGTTACTACATGAAGGAGACTATCCAGTTCATCGTGCAAACGCTGACGATGAAGGCGGTGTCCGTTTCACTGCTCGTCTTTTTCACTTCCAGCATCATGGCGGCGTTTCTTGGATTCATGTTCAAACCAAGGCAGTAAGATTCCAAGACAGTTGTTGAGGATGTGACAAACCGCCGCGGAGAAGAGACTGCCAGTTTTCAACGTGGAATCTGCGAAGATGAATCCGACCGTAAACCTGTAGATCACGTTGTAATAAGAGAACAGCTCGAAATTGGAGACAACGTTGAACAAATGCATCGCTGAAAAGATCAAACCGTTGACGAACGCGTTCGGAAACAGTGCGAGTATGGCCCCCCTGAACAAGAGTTCCTCGGACATGGGTAACAAAAGACCCAGCGAGAGCATGTTCGCGGTCGAAGGTTTGATGTTCACGTTCGCAGCCTTTGCCCCAAGGAATTTTCCCAGAAGCATCGTGAAAGTGAACAGCAACGCGAAAGGGATGAAACTTCTCAGATGGGGTGAAAAACCGAACATGGGCCTTCGAATGTAGATCAGAACAGAGTAAGAGATCTGTGCGATCGAAAGGTAGACGAGTCTCAATTTGAACCCGACGAACCTGAACAGATTTTGAATCGCAACGAGACCTGCCAGAATGATGAAAACCTCAGCGAACCTCAAGAGCATCTCTCTCCAGGACGTTTTTCACCTTGGAACTGCAGACGCCGCAAAGTTGGCAGATTTCTCTGCAATCCGGTGTGGTTTCTGCCTTCAGAGCTTTTTTCAACTCTTCCACCAAGAAAGATTTATTCACACCGATGTCGATGTGATCCCAGGGTAAGGGTTCATCAATCGATCTGCTCGCCAGTAACTTTTCTAACTTTAGATCTGCCATTTCCAGGGCCCTCGTCCACTTCGAATAATCGAACAAACTCTGCCAGCTGTCGTAACACGCGCCCAGCTCGTAGGCTTTCATAACGACGGAGAACACCTTTCGATCTCCCCTCGACAGCAACCCCTCAACCATACTCATCTTCGGATCGTGGAAATCGAGCTTTGCGAACCTTCTCGCTTCTGAAAGAATACGCCTTGCGTGTTCGAAATACTCCAGATTTTTCTGTTCGACGAATTGAAAAGGTGTGTGGGGTTTGGGAACGAACATCGCTACAGACAGAGTGACGAGGTCGAATCCAATTTTTTTCGCGATCTTCGCCATTGAAACGATTCCTCTGAGATCCTCGTCGGTTTCCGTCGGGAGTCCCACCATGAAATACAGTTTGACCCTGTGCCAGCCATTTTTTCTTGCGAGTTCCAGCGCCCGGACGAAATCTTCGTCCGAAACGTTCTTGTTTATGACGTTCCTCAATCTCTGCGTTCCCGCTTCGGGTGCGAACGTCAAGCCCGTTCTTCTCGCCCCGCCGATGTTGCCCGCCAGCGTGACACCGAAAGCATCCAAACGAGTCGAAGGTATGGAGACGGATATGAACCTTGAGTCTGAAATCTGTTTGAGATTTTCAACGATCTTGGTTATCGCCGTGTGGTCCGCACTCGAAAGTGAAAGCAATCCGATCTCTTCGTAACCCGTACATGTCAAACTTTCCAACGCCTCCTCGAGGACCTCGCTCGAGAACTTTTCCCTGACGGGCCTGTAGATGAATCCAGCCTGGCAGAACCTGCATCCCCTCGTGCAGCCGCGCATGATTTCGATGGAAATTCTATCGTGGACGAGTTGCATGTGTGGCACGATGCGTCTGATCAGCTTTCGTCCGAGCGCCGGTTCGATCCTTCTTTTCACCTTCTTGGGTACGTCAAGCTCGACAGGTTTCGGTGGAACACCGTCGTCGTAGAGGGAAGGAACGTAAACACCATCGATCTTCGAGAGAGCCTTCAATCTCTTGGTTCTCTCCATACCCTTTGTTTCGATCAGAACCTGTGCGATTTCTCTCGCCACACTCTCTCCATCGCCTATCACCATGGCATCGAACACGGGCGCGATCGGCTCTGGGTTCACCGTGCACGGGCCGCCGGCGAGCACGATGGGATCGACCTGCGTTCTTTCTCTCGCGAGGATGGGTATCCCTGCGAGCTCAAGCGCATGGAGTACGTTGGTGTACAGCAGTTCGTGCTGGAGCGAAATTCCAAGAACGTCCAGGTTTTTGACAGCTGTCTTTGATTCGAGAGTGAACAGGGGAAGATTCTTCCTCCTCATCTCGCTCATCATGTCGATCCAGGGCATGAAGATCCTCTCGGCCCACACTTCTTCCATACTGTTCAGCGCATCGTTGATGATCATTAATCCGAGGTTCGACATGCCAACTTCGTACACGTCCGGAAACAGAAGTCCAACCCTCAGCTTCACACGGGATGGATCTTTGACAATCTGGTTGTATTCACCGCCTATGTACCTTGCAGGTTTTTCGACACGATTGAGAATTTCATGGAGCTCTCTCAGAATCATTTTCTCAACTCCCAGTAATATTCGAGAATTTTCCTTGCCACGGGTGCGGCCGCTTCACCACCGGTACCCGCATTCTCGAGCAACACTGTGACCACCACCTGTGGCCTGTCAACTGGACTGAAACCAGCAAACCATGAATGCGGTTTTTCTCCAGACTTACCTACTTCGGCCGTTCCAGTCTTTCCAGCCGCTTGAAACGTCGCTCCCTTGAACGCCTGATAGGCTGTTCCTTCGTCGGCCGGACCATCTCTGTAGGAAACCACCTCGACGAGTGCGTTCGAAAGAAAAGACCAGACCGAAGGTTCCAGATCAATTGTGAAAGAAACCACAGGTTGGACTGTCTCTCTCGATTTGGTGTTCGAATCGAAAGTTTCAAGCAGCACGTGCGGTGTGTAACACGTTCCTCTGTTTGCTAAAGCGTTGAAGAAATTGAGAACCTGTATGGGGCTCATGAGTATGAAGCTCTGGCCTATGCCACAGAGGATCGTATCACCTGGATACCAAATCTCTCCAAACTTTCTCTGTTTCCAGGATGGGTCTGGAAACAATCCTTCCACTTCATTCGGCAGATCGATGCCCGTTCTGGAGGCGATCCTGAACTTATCCGCCCACAGTTTCATCTTTTCGATGCCGAGTTTCAAAGCGAGCTGGTAAAAGTAGACGTTACACGAAACGCGCAGCGCTTTTCGCAGATCTGTCAAACCGTGACCAGGGCTGTACCAGTCTTTGTACACCCCTGCGACTTTACCGTCGGACGTCCTGTACTCGTAGTAACCCGGACAGTTCTCCACGAACTGTTGCGGACCAAACTCCTCTAAGTACGCGATCGCGTAGAGTGGTTTTATCACGGAACCAACGGCATAGAGGGCGGCCGTTGCACGGTTCAAAAGAGGCGCGTTGGGATCGTTTGCGAGTTTCTCCCATCGTCTCGGTTCGATACCACCAACCAGATCGTTCGGATTGAAACCGGGATTCGATGCCATCGCGAGAATCTCTCCGTTGATGGATTGAACTATGATCGTTCCTTTGTGATTTGACTCTTTCAGGAGTTCTTCCGCATACCGTTGAAGTCTTGAATCTATCGTGAGAACCACGTCTTTTCCAGGAAGCGGAGGAGAGGTGAGCAACCTGCCCAGAACCTTTCCAGAGGGAGAGATGCTGACCAATTCGTATCCGAGTTTGCCTTTCAGAAGGGAATCATACTGTTTCTCCACGCCAGTCACACCGTTTCGGGAAGCATCGACGTAGCCAACGACGTGCGGCGCTATTCCTCCGTATTTACGCACATAGCGTTTTTCTATGTACACTCCTGCCTTCTGAAGACTCGCCGCTTCGGTTTGTGTGACGGTCAGTCTACCTTCGAGTACGAGCTGGAGCTTTCTTTCCGGTCCTAAAATCCTTTCCACTTCATCGAAATCCGTCGCGAGCGTGGCGTGCGCCACGAGTTCTTCTTCATCCCACGCGAGCACCACACCATCTCTACTCAGTATGCGACCACGCGGGGCATCTAGACTTCTCAAATGGATTCTGAGTGATTCGACGTATTCTCTGTGTGATCTCCGCTCGAGGACCTGAAGCACGAACGCCCGGCCGAGCAAGAGAAGAAACGGCGCGATGAGCAACACGTACACGACGATCTTAGACCTTTTCAATTCTGACCCTCCACAACGTTGAGCCCAACAACCAGAAAATCACCGCACCGATCCAGTGGCTCTTCATGAAAATGAAGCTCACACAGAGTACAGCTGAATAGATCAGAAAAGGAACGAAAGCTTTCAGAAAATATTCCCGCCAGACCAGAGATAGAACGTAAAGAATGAACAGGACGATGTAACCGACATGCAGGTCGGCAAAGCAAGCTATCGAGTGGAACATGAGGACGATCATGACACGCAGAGGATCGAACACGGATTCGAACCAGAGATATTCCAGTAACATGTAGAGGATCAGAGAAGGAAAAAGATCAAAGAACGCACCATCAACAACGATGCACGCTGTTCCGATACCGAGCAGGGTCAAATTCCGTGAAAGAAGACTTTTCAATACTGCCACTCTGGATCCACCCGGTTCATCAGTTCACCGCTGAGAATGTATTTCTCAAGGATCTCAAACGTCTCGTTCATCAAGTTGTTCAAAGCCTCTTCACAGTAAGCACCAACGTGTGGCGACATGACCACGTTGCGAAGCGTGTTGAAAGGGAATCTGCTCGGAAGAACACATTCCCTGTCAGTGGTGGGATACGTGTACCAGGTGTCGATCGCGGCACCCGCGAGCACGCCATCCCTCAGGGCCTCAAACAACGCCTGTTCGTCGATCACCTCGCCCCGCGATACGTTGATGAGAAACTTGTTCTTCATTCTGAACAACCTTTCTCTGTTGAAAAGGTTCCTGGTGTCTTTGGTGAGCGGCACGGTTATGAAAATCACGTCGCTCGTATCGATCGCCCAATCCAGATCGGAGGTGATCCGATCCTTCACCATGGGAGCAGTCCTTTTGACCGCCACGATCTCACAGGAGAACGATTGTAGAAGTCGTGCGAGGTGTTGACCGATGTGACCAAAGCCAACGATGCAAACCTTCTTTTTCTGCAGGCTGATCCAGTAGTCTTTCTCTCCCCCGTGCACCGAATAACCATGCCATATGCCGTATCTCAGATCGTGATCGTATTCGACTACACGTCCCAGTAGGGCGAGTGCGAGCGCGAGCGCCCTTTCGGCAACGGCGGAGGCGTTCGAATGGCAGTTACATACCTGTATTCCTCTCTCTCTGATTGCCTGCCAGTCCAGGGCGTTGACGCCCGCCATCGGGACGATTATCAGCCGCAGCTTCTGCGCCTTCTGAATCTCTTCTGCAGATAGCCTCGCGGCAACCACCACGTCGGCCATGCTGAGGAGAGAGTCCAGCGAATCTTCGTGACGCGTTTTGAAAGTGATACCGGGATAGTTGCTTTTCATCTCTTCGATTCTTTTGAGCCACTGATCGTCAAGCCTGTTGAGGAAGAGTACCAGCACCAACATCACCTCAGAGCTTGAGAATCATTTCGTACTGTTCGAAGAACGGTTTGAAACCTGTTCGATCCGCCGCCTGGTAGAGCGGATCGTCTTCAGGCACGTTCCCCATGAAGCAAACTGTTCTGTTCTCGATTAAGCAGACGTAGTTGACGGCCTGTTCCAGAAGTTCTGTATAAGAAGTTTCTGCGTTCGTTGGTGCACAGTCCACGATGAACGCGTTTTCTGCGCTCTTTCCCCAGACAACGTAACCGGAGAGAGGATGTGCGACTCTGGCCATTCTGTACCTGTCGACGGACAGTAAAAGGGTGAGAGGTTCTCTCTGCCAGTTGGGGCGCCTGGAGAATTTCACCAGAGCTTCGAGCGCACTTTTGTGAATGGATTCTCTCTCCGCTTTGAGGAACCTAGCAGAGGCTGACGGAACTGGCAAATGTCTGATCATGGAAACGAGTCTTCTTGAGACTCTGAATCCGAAGCGGGAATAGAAACGTACAACCTTCTCCTGGTTCGCAAGAACCTCGAGCACCACGTCTGTGATGTTTCTCTTCTTCAACGCTTCAAGACAGAAAGAAAGGATTTTCCCTCCCAGTCCTTTGTTTCTCTCTTCCTTGACGACACCCATCGAATCGATTCTTCCCCTGTTCTTTCTGATGCAGCACAGAACGAATCCCACAGGCTTGCCGTTTTTGAGAAAGACGTAGGAATCCGTGAGTGAAACGGAATTTTCACGCACATCCAGATTGAAGGAAAACAGGTCCCAGTTGATCGGCACCGGGTAGTCTTCAAAAATCTGGTTCACCAACTCCAGGAATCTGAGTGTCGGAAACTCAGAAACCCTGATCGTTTCGTACATGGATTCACCCCGTCACACCGAGATGTTGAATCCACCCTGGGATTTTTTATCGACATTGGCAGACTTCATTGCAGCCCGCCACGCTTCGAGGAGTTCCTGGAAATAACCTAAGATCTCATCGAGTTTCTTCAAGTCCTTCTTGATGTTCGCTTCCACCAGCGTTCTGTACATGTAAAGGTACAGCGACCTCAAAGACTGCGCGATTTGTCCACCTTTTTCCATGTCTAAGGAAGCGTTCAGTTCTATCAGTATGTCCTGCACCCTCTTGATCCGTTCGTTGGCCTCCAGGAAGTATTCTTTTTCTATGAACTCTCTCGCTTCCTTCAGAAGCTCCACGGATTTTTCGTAGAGCATCTCGATCAGTTTGGCAGGACTAGCTGTCAACACCGCGTTTTCGAGATAGTGGTCCTTCATCATGAAGTTTTCGCCCCCCTCAGTTTCAGGAGAGCCCTCTGGAAGAGGTTCAAGTAGAATGTCATAACCTGCGGTATTTCCTGTTCCAAGCAGTTGGCTATGGAGGACATATCCTGTCGCTCGAGCGCTTTCAAAAAGTTTCTCAGTTTGGCAACCACTTCGGAATTGCCATCCATTTCCATGGGTACGATCGCCAGCACACTCTGCCTCAGATCGTCGAGTGCCGAGATGGCGTTCGATAGATCTTCTATGTCCTTAAATGCGCTGGGTTCCAGCTCTCTCACCTTTGCGGCCACGTTTGGCAGCAAGTTGATCACCATGTCTATGTAACGCAGGATGCTGGGCAACATTTCTTCAAGATACTCCTGCGGGGTAGCGAACTCCATCGTGATAGTTTCGTCTTCGTGCAGTGGTTCTGAAAGCCTCTCCGAAAGCTTTTGGGGTTCGACTTGCTCGTTGTCTATGCTGATAGTTTTCAGCACCATGCCCTTCGGAGCGACGCGTTCGTAAAGTTCTCCGAGATTGCCGAATTCGTCCTTGGAAAACGTCAGTTCCTGACCGTTGATAAAAACCCTAACCACGCTCTTCAACCCCTTTTCAAGAATGCCAGTGACAGGAGGGCCACCGTCTTTGCATCCGTTATCTCACCATCGATACACATCCTGAGCGCCTCCCTGAGAGGTAATCTGATCGTTTCAACAATTTCATCGACATCGAGATCCTGTTCATGCTGACTGAGTTCCTCAGCGATGTAAAGATATATCTTCTCGTTGGAAAAACCTGGACTGGTATATACGAAACCGACGTACTCAAGTTTGCCTGCATCTATACCAGTCTCCTCGCGAAGTTCCCTGAGAGCGCATTCTTCTGGTTTCTCACCCGGATCCAGTTTACCTGCGGGTACCTCGATCAAGACTTTTCCCACAGGGTATCTGAACTGTTTCACCAGAACCACATCGCCGTTGTCGAAGAGCGGAAGTACTGCCACGGCACCGGGATGCAGGACGACTTCCCTTAAGGAGGTCCATCCGTTGGTCAGCGAGACACGATCGACTTTGACCGTGATGATTTTACCAGTAAAAACGGTGTTACTTTCAAGTGTTT
Organism: Thermotoga sp. Ku-13t; assembly: GCF_011057685.1. Lineage (NCBI taxonomy): Bacteria > Thermotogati > Thermotogota > Thermotogae > Thermotogales > Thermotogaceae > Thermotoga > Thermotoga sp. Ku-13t. The sequence continues at coordinate 335,821 of NZ_LNFY01000009.1, forward strand.
TCTCTTCCATACGCTTCCTCCCGAACGGCCAGCGTTTCCAGCTCCACCGGGACCACGTTCGACACCCCGTCCACCATAGTTATACCGTGGAGCGTGCTCGCGGCCTCCATGACAACCTTGTTGTGCGTGATCACGATGAACTGCGCGCGCTCCTTGTTTATTGTGAGCATGCGTTTGAACCTCTCGGCATTGAACTCGTCGAGCGCGGCGTCGATCTCATCGAGTACGTAGAAGGGACTCGGATTGACCTCCATGAGTGAGAAGAGCAACGCTATGCCAACGAGGGACTTTTCTCCACCCGAAAGCAGTTGCAATTTTTGAACCCTCTTTCCAGGTTTCTTGAGCGATATCTCGAGGCCCGCCTCGAGCAGGTCCTTGCCCGGTTCCAGCTTGATCTCTCCCTCGGCTCCTGGAAAGAGCTGCGAGATGTAACGAGAGAAAGCCGCGTTGACCTGTTCGTAAACGTCCAGGAACCTCTTTCGTGCTTCCTCATCGGTTTTTTCTATGAGCTCCTCGATCTTTCTCTTGGATTCTTCCAGATCTTTTTTCTCCACCAGTAGTTCTTCGTACCTTCTTTCGACCTCGTTGTACTCGTCGATGGCGGTCAAATCCACCGGGCCGAGGTACTTTATCTTGTTCTGGAGATCCTCCATCTCGTTTTTCAGCGATTCGAGAACCTCTTCGCTCAATTCTTCTACCTTCTGCGCAGATTCCATGTCGATCTCCTTCAGATGTTGCTCGATACGGTTTTTAACTTCCTGAATGAGCAATTCCAGATGGTGAGCGTTTTCTCTGAGCTTTTCTCTTTCTTCCTTGAGTTCGTTCATCCTCATTTCTATATCGTTCAACTGCGCGAGTTTTTGATCCTTGTCCATCCTCTGCATCCTCATGGTCTCAAAAAGCTCTTCGGTTTCTTTGCGTATCGATTCGAGTTCCTTTGCGTTCTCCAGAAGTTCAAGCCTAACCTTTTCTATCTGTGTCTCGAGTTCGACACTCTGTCTCTGCAAGTCCAGCTTTTCCTCAGCCAGCTTTTCTGTCTGGCTCTTTATCCTCTCCAGTTCAGATTCATAGTGTAGCTTCTTCTCCAACGCTCCTGTGAGTTCCGCTTTCAGATCGAAATACCTTGTGGAGATCTCATCGAGCGACTGCTTCTCGAGCTGCAATTCTTTGTCGAAGTCTTCGATGCTGTCGTGTAGCTTTTCTTCCTGAAGACGCAGTTCGTCCAGCTGATTCAGAACTTCCTGTTTTCTGAGTTTCAATCCCTCGGAACGACTCTTGTATTCCCTTTCCAACTGTTGGAGCGAATCGAGTTCCTTTTTCACATCTTCGAAACTCCTGGACAGTTCCTCTATCATCCTCTTCGTCAGACTGTCCTGTGTCATGACTTCCACGAGCTCTCTTTCGACGAGTTCATGGTGTTTCTTGAGCTCTTCCAGTTCTCTTTCCACTTCCTTCAACTCCGAGTCGATCCGTTTTTCATTCGACGCCAACTGCATCCTCTGCGCTGCTATCTCACCGAGCCGGGCCTTCCTCACGATGAGAGAATCGGACCTGTCGAGCGAAGATTCGCCACCCGTTATGGAACCGTGCGGCCCAACAAGTTCCCCATCGAGCGTGGCGATCCTGCATCTCAACCTGTACTTTCGTTTCATATCTATCGCGTCTTCCAGTCTTTTCACGATTATGTCGCTTCCGAACAGATAACTCGGCAGGGAGGAAAACTGAGGAGAGACTTTCACCAGCTGTGCGGCGTAACCCACGAAACCGGGGTGGTTTTCCACCTCTCTCATTCTCGTGAACTGCGGTTCTATCAGGTCCAAAGGAAGGAACGTCACGCGACCGATCTTTTCGTTCTTGAGCCACTCTATGATTCTTTGCGCGTCTTCCGCAGTTTCGACCACGACGTGCTGTACGGCCCCACCGAGCAGTACTTCTATTGCCTTCGCGTGTTCGAGCTGAAAGCTGAGCAGGTTTCCGACCACATCGTGAACGTTGGGAAATTCACCCTCGGCTTTCTTCGCGAAGATGGCTCTCACCGCTCGGGAATAGCCCTCGTAGCTGGCAATCAAATTTCGCAGCCTCTTCTCTTCTTCGTCCAGGTACCTCAAGTTCCTGCGAATTTCTTCCAGGTCCGCAACCAGCTGTTCCCGTCTGGTCTTCAATTCGCTGGTTTGTAACTCGATCTGTTTGAGCTCCTCGGAAAGTTTGTTCTTGCGATCGCTCGCCTTGCTGGATTTTTCAAACAGGGTGGAAAGTTCGTACTGAAGCGCGTTCAAACGTTCGATCTTCGCTGTGAGCTGTGTCTGCAGCATGGAGAGCCTCTTTCTGAGATCCTCCATGGTTTCGTCGAGTTTGGTCAGCTCGTTTTCCAGAGCGATTTTTTTCTTTTCGACGCCGGCGAGCTGTTCTCTCAAAAGCAACGCGTTCTTTTCCTTTTCCGAGTATCTGGACAGTATTTCCTGCCTGATCGCTTCCACCTCTCTGAGCTGTTCCTCTTTCTGGTTTACCTCCTCGAGCAGGGCTTTAAAGATGAGGCTGAGTTCATCTTTTCTCTTCTTCAACTGTGACACCTGTTCGTCTATCAGATAGATCTTCGTTGTGAGTTCAACGTACCGATTTTCCATTTCGTTCAGCTTTTTGCTGTAAATCTCTCTCATCTCGCTGAGGGCAGCCTGACGTTTCTTGTAGTCCTCGAGCAGGTTGGTGAAAGCTTCTATGCCTTTGTCAACCTCTGCGAACTCTTCTTTGATCGAGGACCATTGAGATTCGAGTTCTATGAGCTTTTTCTGCACCTGGTTGATCTTTTCCTGGTTCTCAGCAAACTGCGTCTCAAGGTTCTCCAGTCTTCTTAAATCTCTCTTCAGAACGTTTCCGAAGAAGAACTTTCTCACTTCTTCGAGTCTTTCTGAGTATTCCTTGTATCGTTCCGCCCTTTTTGCTTTCAGATAGAGCGATTTTCTCTGTCTGTCAAGCTCGGTCAGAAGATCCTGTATGCGCGTCAGGTTGCTGGAAACGTTTTCGAGCCTCTGCAAGGCCTCTCTCTTCTTCTCCCTGTAGAAGGAAGTTCCAGCCGCTTCCTCGAGAAGGGCCCTCATCTCCTCGGGCGTCGCGCTGGTGATCCTCTCTATCTGTCCCTGACCGACTATGGAATAGAGCTCCTTGCCCACTCCCGTGCCGGCGAACCTTTCGTGGATGTCTTTCAAACGTACCGGTTCGCCGTTGAGCATGTAAACGTTCTTTCCATCCGAGGAGAGTGAACGTGCGACGGTGAAGGTATCACCATCGTGTTCAAACGTCAGCTCAACGTAAGCGGACGAGCTGGCAGGGGTGGTGCTGGAACCTGCGAAGATGATGTCGAACTTTTCCTCTGCACGGAGCTGTTTCATCGACTGTTCACCGAAGACCCAGCGGATCGCATCGACGATGTTCGACTTTCCCCCTCCGTTGGGACCGACTATCGTGGTGACACCTTCAGAAAAGTTCAGTCGCGTCGGTCTGGCAAAAGATTTGAACCCGTGCAGGAACATGCTTTTGAGTTTCATCGCCCTGCCCCCTCAATCAAACTCCATGAACAAGCAGACCGTCGATGTAAACTGCCAGCAAATTCAACTCTTCGTCCAATGCGACGAAGTCCGCCATCATACCTTCTTCGAGCAGGTTCGGCTCGATGCCACTCGCCTTAGCAGGTGTAAAGCTCGACACGATGAACGCAGATCTCAGGGGCACACCGAGTTCGAAGACGAGATTTTTGACGGCCCGATCCATGGTGAGCGTGCTACCGGCGAGTGTCTCTTGACCGTGAACCTTCGCCATTCCGTGTTTGACCTCGACCTTCATCTTACCGAGTTTGTACACCCCATCGTCGAGTCCCGTAGCGGATATCGAATCGGTGATCAGGAGAGTTTTGAAAGATCCTTTCGTTTTCATAACGATCTGAACCGTCGCCGGATGTAGATGAACCAGGTCACATATGATCTCGCAGTAGACCTTTTTGTGTGTCAGAACGGCTCCAACCACACCGGGTTCTCTGTGGTTGAACTCTCTCATTGCGTTGAACACGTGTGTCGCTCTGGTTGCGCCAGCTTTTATAGCGTTGAGGGTTTCGTTGAAGGTGGCGTTCGTGTGCGCGATGCTCACGATTATTCCGCGTCTCCGCAAGAGCTTTATGGCTTGCTCTGCACCCTTCAGTTCCGGCGCTATGGTGAACACCTTCACGATGTCACCGTAACGAGAAAGGAATTTTTCCAGTTCTTCGAGGTCAGGTTCTTTCAAAAGCTCTTGTCTGTGAGCACCACGTTTGTTGGGACTGAGGTATGGCCCTTCGATGTACAGGCCTGCAATCTTTGCGGCTGGCATTTTGATCTGCATCACCTTCTTGACTGTTTCTGCCACGCGTGCGAGATTCTCGAAGGTGTCAGACACGGTCGTTGGAAAAAAACGTCCCACACCGTGCCGGGCGTAAAAGGAAGAAAGCTTCAAAAATTCTTCAACGCTCGCGTTCATCACGTCTATGCCTGCGGCGCCGTGTGTGTGGCTGTCCACGAACGCGGGTGCAACTATCGGATAGCATCGATCGGCGCGAAGCTTGGTTTTTTCTATCGCGACGATCCTCCCGTTTTCCACAGTGACAGAAACATCCTGAAGCTCTCTGATTGGGGTGAACAACCGTTTCACTTTTATTCTCAATCACACCAGCTCCCCACTTTTCACTTCAACAATTATGATACACCTATGTGGTACTATTGATCTAAAAGAGGAGGTGTTGAGATGCTGATCCTGAAAGACGTAGGAGAGGTGAAACTTGAAGTTCCGATCTCTGTGAAGGCCCTCGCGGAGAGAATGAAATACAACGGAGTTATAGCGGCCGTGCTTGACGGGAAGCTGATCGACGTTCGGGACGAAGTCATTTCTGGACAGATGGAGTTCGTCACGCTCGATCATCCCATGGCTCCCCAAGTGTACCGCCACACGATGTCGCACATAATGGCCCAGGCGGTGATGAGGATCTTCGGTGAAAACAGAGTCCTGCTCGGCATAGGCCCGGTCATCGAGAACGGTTTCTACTACGATTTCGAGATCGTCGATGGCAGGATCGTGGAAGAAGACCTTCCAAGGATCGAAGAAGAGATGAGAAAGATCATCGAAGAAGATCTCACGATAGAGCGTTTCACGATGAAGAGGGATGAAGCCATTCAATTCATGAAGAACAAGGGTCAGAAATACAAGGTGGAGTTGCTGAACGAGATGCAGGAAGAGATCGTGACGTTCTACAAACAAGGAGAATTCGTTGATCTGTGCAGAGGTCCACATCTTCCGTCCACCGGAATGGTGAAGCACTTCAAGTTGCTCTCGCTCTCTGGGGCGTACTGGAGGGGTGATGAGCGCAATCCGATGCTTCAGAGGATTTACGGAACAGCCTTCACGACTGAGGAAGAATTGAACAGATACATCGAAATGATCGAGGAAGCCAAGCGGAGAGACCACAGAAAACTTGGACCCGCACTCGGTATATTCTTCATAGATCATGAGAATGCACCCGGTATGCCGATCTTCACACCCGCCGGAACGATCATCCTGCGCGAGCTCATGAACTTTTCGAGGGAGCTGCATCTGGCGAGCGGGTATCAAGAGGTCATGACACCGCTGGTGATGAGTGAAAAGCTCTGGAAGATGTCTGGCCACTGGGACCACTACAAGGAAAACATGTACTTCACATCGAAGGAAGACCAGAACTTCGCCATAAAACCAATGAACTGTCCAGGTCACATACTCATATACAAGAGCAGGCCCGTATCCTACAGGGATTTGCCGATCCGGTATTTCGAGTTCGGCAAGGTCCACAGGTACGAAAGGAGCGGAGTGCTGCACGGCTTGTTGCGTGTGAGGAGCTTCACACAGGACGATGCGCACATCTTCTGCAGGATAGACCAGATAGAAAAAGAGATCGTTGGCATCATAAGACTCATCGAACGGATCTACGCCCAGTTCGGTTTTGAGTACTCCGTCGAACTGAGCACCATGCCGGAGAACCACATGGGTGACGTGGAAACATGGAACATGGCCACGGAGTCGCTGAAAAATGCGCTGGATTCCATCAAGTTGCCTTACACGATAAAAGAGGGCGAGGGGGCTTTCTACGGTCCCAAGATCGACTTCCACGTGAAGGATTCCATAGGCAGGACCTGGCAGTGTGCGACGGTACAGCTGGACTTTCTCATGCCCCAGAGGTTCGACCTTTACTACGTCGATTCGGATGGTTCACAGGTTCGGCCGGTGATGATACACACGGCCAAGTACGGAAGCCTGGAGAGGTTCCTGGGGATACTCATAGAACACTTCGCAGGCGCGTTCCCAACCTGGCTCACTCCGACGCAGGTCGTGGTGCTACCTATTTCTGATCGTCACACACATTATGCAGAAAAGATCGTTGAAAAATTTTCAAACAGTGGTGTTAGAATCAAACTCGACGCGCGCCACGAAACTCTGTCTTACAGGGTGAGGGAAGCGCAGACGATGAAGATACCCTACATGTTCATCGTTGGTGACAGGGAAATGAACGAAAACAAGGTCTCCGTGAGGACGAGGAAAGGGACAGATCTCGGACCCAGGGATGTCGATCAAGTTTTGAGCATCATTGTTGAGGAAATAAAGACTCGTTCGTTGAAGAATCTGTTAGAGGGATGAAGAATGGTGTGCAGGATTCTCAAGGAAAAGGATGCGCTGAGTGAATGCTTTGAAAGGTTGTGTCTGGCAGAAGAACCAACTTCCACTCTGTTCATCACCGATTCTCTGAAAGAAGGCCTATCACCACAGCTGGTCGTAAAGAAGGAATCTGTGGAACTGTACGACGCAGGAAAACTCGTGGCCAGGTTCGTGAATGAACCTGGCAGTTACGATTCGATCTGGGTATTTGTGAAATCTTACGTTGATAGAGAAGACTCCAAAGTCTCGTTGACCAGTTACAGACTCGCTCGGAGAATGATCAGTGGTATACTGCAGGCGATGGTTGTCCTGATGGAAACAGAGGACAAGGAAGGGTTCAGTCATTCACAGAGGGTGGCACGTTTGTGCCTCGAGATGGCTGAAGAGCTCGGACTGGATGAAAAGCAGAAAACTCTGTTGAAAGAGTGTGCGATGCTTCACGATGTGGGAAAGATAGGCATCGAACAGTTGATGATGTACACTCCCACGAGGATCAGGATCTTCGAGAATATGCCGCAGGACCACACCGTGATGGGAGCAGTTTATCTGACTTCCATCGAATACTTGTGGGATGTCGTGCCTGCCGTGAGATCTCACCACGAAAGGTGGGACGGGAAAGGTTATCCGGATGGGTTGAAAGGTGAAGAGATACCATTCTTTGCCAGAATCATAGCGATCTGTGATTATTTCGACGAGCTCACGCACTTCGTCACGTCCGAGTGGGGTACTGGACCGAAGACGGAAGTTGAAGCCCTCGAGATGGTGAAGAATCAGAGCGGTAGGATGTTCGATCCAGAGTTAGTTAAAGTTTTCGTGAAGGTGATGGAAAAGAAACTTTCAGGCGGTCGCGTTGAAAAGTAATCCGAGAGGTTCGAGGAGCATCTGAACGAGCTGGAGTGGCAGATTCATGGCCATCCTCAGAAGCTGAATCTGTTGCTCCAGCTTTTCCTTTTCTTCTGGTGTGGCAAAATTCAGCTGGCTTTCGAGCTCCCTGATCTTCTCCTGGATCTGCTGCTTGTACTGCTGTTCCGTGGCTGAGTTGGCTTGAGTTTTCCCACCAGGATAGTACACCCAGACCGTCGTTCTGCCGGCTACCGCTGCGAGGAAAGATCCTCTCTTTCTGAGATCGAGGCTGATGCCACCCTGTATTATCACTCCACCTTCCCGCTCGACCTTCCTCTTGAAGTACAGCCAGTTACTGATCTCCTGTGTGAGCACGCGCAGAATGCTTCGCCCAGCCGAAGCACTGTTCCACAAACCGAGTTCTCCAGGATCGAGCCTGTAACCAAGCGTTGGATTCGATACAGACTCGAGCACACTCACACCTTCTTGGAGAGTAACCTTAGAGCTTCTTTCACTATCTGTTCCGCGTTCATGTGCGGTTTGAAAACTTTTCTCACCGCATCTCGAGAATCTGATTTCGAAAAGCCAAGCACCGTCAAAGCTTCGATCGCATCGAGGTATTCCCTGTTCATGCTCGGCACAATGGAGAACTCCTCATCCTTCAGCTCCGATACGAGTCTTTCTGCCGTCTTTCGACCGATACCAGGCACCTGCGAGAGCCTTTCCACATCATTGTTCTTGATCATGTAGACGAATTCCTCAGGTTCGAGAGAAGAAAGTATCTTCAGAGCCGTCCTGTGACCAATCTTCGAAACCTTGGTAACTTTTTCAAAGATTTCGAGCTGTTCTTCTTCGAGAAATCCGTAAAGCGTGAACCCATCTTGGTTGAATTCGAGATGCGTGTGTAATTTGACGTCCTCACCGATTTTCAAAGCTTCTAAAGTTTTCTGGTCGCAGAGGATCTGGAAAACAAAACCCGAAACGCTCAACAACAGAGCGTTGCCCTTTATCGCCTCCACCCGACCCTGAACGGCCCTCAACAAGAGGGCTCACCTCACGATCGACCATTCTGGTTCCAGTTTTCCGTCCAGAACGTAGTCCCTTATGTAACCGACGAGGTACAGTGAACCTGTTATTATTATCGTCGGCCAGCCCTCTTGCTTTAGCGTCTCCAGGGCTTTGATGGGATCCGGTTCGAACGAAACGTTCCTGTTGAACTGTTTCGCTATCTCGTAAGTTTCTTCAGGTTTCACAGAACGGTGAGAGATCACGCGCGTTATCATCAACCTTTCAAGCAATGGACCAAGCTGCGAGAGCACCCCGACTTTGTCCTTATCATCCAGTACACCGACGAGTCCCGCAAGTTTTTCACCTTTCAGGTACGTTTCGATGGTCTTTTTCAGACTCGCCGCAGCCGGTGCATTGTGTGCCCCATCGAAAATGTACCTCGGCTTTCCTTCGATGACTTCGAACCTCCCGGGATGAGTCGTCTTCTTCAGTGCGCTTCGAACAGCATCTTCCTTGACTTCGAAACCGACCCTTTCAGCGAACAGCAAGAACGCCTGGAGTGCCACCGCGGCGTTCAGAAACTGGTGCTCACCGTTGAGCGAGAGCTCCAGGGCTCTGAAGTCTTTCAAACCTTTGAAATCGAATCTGTTCTCGTTGAGCTTCATTTCGGTGTTCTCGAAAGCGAAGTCTTTACTAAAAAGATGAAGCTCGCTGTGCCTTTCCCTACAAACGCCCTTGATCACTTCGACAGGTCCTGGTTTAGTCTCACCACACACCGTCGGGATCGAATCTTTCACGATGCCGGCTTTCTCGAAAGCGATCTTCTCCAGAGTGTCACCGAGGATGTGCATGTGATCGTAATCCACCGTGACTATGACGGCCACATCGCTCTTCAAAACGTTCGTCGCATCGAACCTCCCACCGAGACCGACTTCTATTGCGGCCGTTCTAACGTTCAACCTTTGAAAGATGCAGAATGCCATCGCCGTTGTGAATTCGAAGAAACTGGGTTTGTTCGTCTCCCCCTGTTCGTCCATGATCCGAGCAAATTTCTGTACTTGCTCGAAACATTCCGAGTACAGTTCGTCCGGCACGAACCTTTCGTTCACAAGAATTCTCTCTTTGAACGTTGAAAGGTGTGGCGAGTAATAACCGCCAGTTTGAAAACCGTGTTCTATCATCAGGTTACTCAAGAGTTTGGTGACGGATCCTTTTCCGTTGGTCCCCGTGATGTGAACGCTGCGAAAACTGTTCTGAGGATTTTCAAGCATCTCGCACAGCCTGCTGATCCTCTCGAGTCCCAGGGTGATCTTTCCTGAAGGTCTCTCTTTGTAAAGGTATTCGAGCATCTGGAGATAATTCATGAGAGATCCTCCTTTATCTGTCTCAAAATCTTCAGCCTTTCTTCCACCTGGGACAGCTTCTGTTTCGCTTCATTGATGGCATCTTCTGGTGCTCGCGTCAGGAAGTTTTCGTCCGACAGTTTTCTCTGAAGCCATTGTCTGTCTTCTTCGAGCTTCGAGATGTTCTTTTCGAGTCTTTTGATCTCTTCTTTGATGTTCATACCTTCCACGTTCACATAGACATGAATCTCGCCGGACACGAAAGCAGTCGCGCATTTTTCTGGCTTTCTGGGAACGTGTTCAATTCGTTCAACGAAAGCCAGCTTCTTGACGTAGAGTTCCTCTTCACTCGAAAGCGGCCTTCCAACGACAAGAAGTTGGAGCGGTTGCCTGGGTGGCACGTTCAGTTCCGCACGGATGTTCCTCACGCCTCTGACGATCTGCTGGATGGTTGAGAAGGATTTCTCCGCCTCTTCATCGATGAGACTGTCTTCAACTTCCGGCCACGGAGCGATCACGATCGATTCTCTCGCGATGGGGAGTTTCTGCCAGAGTTCTTCGGATAGGAACGGCATGAAGGGATGCAGCAACCTGAAGCTCACGTCGAGGACCTTGACCAGTACGTTTTGAACGACTTTCCTCGCTTCGAAAGACAGCCTCGGTTTTGCACACTCGATGTACCAATCGCAGAACTCGTCCCAGAAGAAATCGTACAGAGCTTTGGCGGCGACGTTGAAATCGTAACTTTCCAGAGCCTCTGTGACCGTTCGTGTTGTTTTCTGGAGCCTCGAAAGGATCCATCTGTCTGCGATATCGAGCTCATCCAGTTCGATGGGTTCGAACCCCTCGAGGTTCATGAGAACGAACCTGGAGGCGTTCCAGATTTTGTTTGCAAACTTTCTGTACGTGTCGAAGTACCTCTCGTCCAGTTTTATGTCGACTCCCTGGGCAGCGAGGATGGCGAGCGTGAACCGGACAGGATCTGTACCGTACTTCTCCGCCATGTCTATCGGGTCTATACCGTTACCCAGAGATTTGCTCATCTTCCGTCCAAATTTGTCGCGAATCAGCTGGTGGATGTAGACGTAACTGAAGGGTTTCTCACCCATGAAGTGATAGCCCATCATGATCATCCGTGCGACCCAGAAGAAGATGATGTCGAAACCTGTGACCAGTACCGTGGTGGGGTAATACCTCTTGAGATCGTCCGTTTCTTCAGGCCATCCGAGCGTTGAGAACGGCCAGAGCGCCGAAGAGAACCACGTATCGAGCACGTCTTCGTCCTGTTTCAGATGGTTCGAACCGCAGCGTGGACACACCTTTGGTTCTTCTTCCTCGACAATCGTTTCTCCACAGTTTTCGCAGTACCAGACGGGAATCCTGTGACCCCACCAGAGCTGTCTGCTTATGCACCAATCTCTCACGTTGTACATCCAGTGCAGATAGACCTTCTTCCATCTTTCTGGTACGAATTTGACTTCACCGGTTTCAACCGCTTCGATCGCTTTTTCCGCAAGAGGTTTCATTCTGACGAACCACTGGTCCATGAGCCTCGGTTCCACCACCGTTTCACACCTGTAGCAGTGACCAATGGAGTGGACTATGTTTTCAACCTTGAGCAGATAACCTTCCGCTTCGAGGTCTGCAACTATGGCTTCCCTCGCTCTGTATCTGTCGAGACCTTTGTATTTTCCTCCGTTCTCGTTCACCACGGCGTTGTCGTCAAAGATGTCCACCAGCGGCAGGTTGTGCCGTTTCGCCACTTCGAAATCGTTTGGATCGTGGGCGGGTGTGATCTTCACCGCGCCCGTGCCGAATTCTGGATCAACGTATTCATCCGCAACGATCTGCAGTTCACGGCCCACCAGTGGCAGTATCGCCTTCTTACCTATCAAGTGCCTGTATCTTTCATCTTTCGGATTCACGGCGACGGCGGTGTCGCCCAGCATCGTCTCCGGGCGGGTGGTGGCCACCACGATGTAATCGTGTGAGTCCAGCAGCGGATACTTGATGTAGTAGAGTTTTCCCTGAGTCTCTTCGTGCTCGACCTCGTCGTCCGCCAGCACCGTCTTGCACCTGGGACACCAGTTCACCATGTATTTACCCCTGTAGATCAAACCCCGTTTGTAGAGCTCGACGAAAACTTTCCTCACGGCGCGGGAAAGACCCTCGTCCAGGGTGAACCTTTCCCTCGTCCAGTCCACCGAGGCACCGAGCGTTTCTATCTGCTGTCTGATCTCTTTTCTATACTTCTTCGCCCAGTCCCACACGACTTCCAGGAACTTTTCCCTGCCCAGTTGTTCACGGTTCAAACCCTGTGAGGCAAGGTATTTCTCGACGGCGTTCTGCGTCGCTATACCAGCATGGTCTTCCCCAGGAACCCATAGGGTATCGTAACCTCTCATCCTCTTGTAGCGGACGAGTATATCCTGCAGGGTTATGTTGAGCGCGTGTCCCATGTGGATGCGCCCGGTGATGTTCGGAGGCGGAATGACTATGACGAAAGGTTCTCCGATACCTGTCGGGGTGAAGTAACCCTTGTTCAGCCAGAATTCGTACCATTTTCTTTCGATCTTTTCGGGAGCGTATCGGGTACCGAGGTCCATGTTTTTCGCACCTCCACGATCTTTCGGAGAGAATTTTACCACAGCGTCAGCTCACGAACACACGCACGATTGTGCCATCTTCGCTCGATATGTTTACCATATCTCCTTCGAATTCTTCCAACCTTTCAAGTGCCTGATCCAGTTGCTTCGATATACTTTCTAGATCGATGCCAGGTATCTTCTCTTTGAAAGCAGGTAAAGAGAGCTTCAACAACTGCGCCATACTCAGAGGGATCTTCACATCGACCTTTTCTCCCTTGGGACCCCTGATCTGAATGTAGAGCATCCTTCTGGACGATTTTTCTTTCGTCATCTCCTGGGGCTGTGAAAAAATTCCAACGGTCTCTGCTATCTCCACCGCTTCCTCTGGGCTCAGTTTACCGTCCCTGACGAGCTTGAACAACTTTAAGAGTTCATCCCTCATCGATTTCCCCCCTTTCACACCAGACCAATCCTGACCGTTGCGGTTTCAGTTTCGATGTGGACAAAATCTCCTCTGTACGTTGATATCTCGTCGAGGCAAGAATTGATCAACTTCATCGCGATCTTCAGATCTTCTTCTGACACGGAGAAAGGCATCTTTTTGTTCAAAAACCGTGCAGCGATCGGTGCAAGTGAGTTGAGGAACGGTTTCAAAAGCAGGATTAACGAAACGGGTATTGAGATCCTCACGGTGGTGTTGTCATGTTTTTCTTCGATCCAGACGATGAGTTTTCTTCCCGTCTGTGAGGTGAAAAAGCTTGCGAGCCACCCCAGGTCTTCCTCACTGAGCTTGTCTCTGAGCTGTTCTTTGAGGAAAGAAAGTTCTTTCTCTCGCCTTCTCTTAGCCCTGATCCTGATCTTCAAAAGTGAAAGGATGAGATAAAGTCCCGCGGCAAAAAACAGCACGCCAAAAAACACTCTGGCACCGAAGATCAACAATCCAAGTCCTGCCACGATCAGAGTCACGGCAAGCACCATATGACCACCTCACAAAAATTGTAAAGCATATCTTCATATTTTTCAAGTTCCAATTTCATATTTTCCATAAGGAAGCGTCGAAGACGTGGGGGTGCGGAACGTTTGTGTAAAGTTTTATTTTCTAAACCTTAATGATGGTGGTGATAAAATACTCGTGCTGATCATACATTCGGCACTTGGAAAACGTCATAAAGGTTCCACGGTTCAGTGGAACTACGTTTTTCAGTGCCTGTCTTACCGGGGAGGTGTGTGCGTGTACGCGATCATCGAAACTGGCGGAAAACAGTACCGTGTCAGTGAAGGTGACATCGTGGCGGTAGAGAAACTGCCGCAGGCAGAGGGTGAACCGGTCGTGTTCGACCGTGTGGTTCACGTCTCTACAGACCAGGGAGTCAAGATAGGTCAGCCTTATGTCGAAGGCTGCAGCGTTCAAGGCATCGTGATGAAGCACGAGAAAGCCCGAAAGGTGATGTCGATAAGGTACCGGCCAAAGAAGAACGTTCGAAGAAGGCGTGGACACAGACAGTGGTACACTCTAGTCAGGATCGAAAAGATCAACGTTGGTGAGGGCTCGTGATAAAGGCGAGGTTCACTTTGGTGAACGGCCACTACGTCTCTTTCTCTTTTGAAGGTCACAGCGAATTCGATGCCAAGGGAAGAGACATCGTTTGTGCGGCCATCAGCGCACTCGCACAGCACACGGCAAGAATGCTCGCCGAACACTGTGGCGCCATCGTTGAAAAGGGATCAGCAAGGTTGAAAGTAGAATTGGCTCAGCCGAACGAACTGTCGGATCTTTTGATCGAAGAGCTATATCGAAGCGTTGATAACATCAAATCGCAGTACCCACAAAACTTGTCGGTGGAGGTGAAGATCAATGAAAATCGACATACAGTTGTTCGGTCGTAGGAAGAGCGGCTCGATAGGTAACAGGGACAGCAATCCGAAGTACCTTGGAGTGAAGGTTGGAAACGGTCAGTTGGTCAGGGCTGGTAACATAATCGTGAGGCAGAGAGGGACCAAGATCCATCCGGGAGAGAACGTAGGTTGCGGTAGGGATTTCACACTCTTTGCTCTCAAAGATGGGATTGTTAAGTTTTACGAGAGAAGGAACAGAAAGTTCGTAAAGGTCATTCCACAGGAACAATGAGGAGGGACAGAAAATGGCACGCCCTTTACCGATACAGAAAACCACGATTGTGAGGAATGCTGGAGGAAAATGGTATCTGGTCGATGCATCCGGAAAAGTGTTGGGTAGGCTTGCGAGCCAGATAGCCAAGTATTTGATGGGAAAGAACGAACCAACGTTCTTCCCAGGCGTTGACAACGGCAACTACGTGGTGGTCATCAACGCGGACAAGGTCGTCCTGACCGGTAAGAAACTCGATCAGAAGATCTATTACCGCCACAGCAATTATCCAGGTGGATTAAAGATGCAGACGGCGAGACAACTGCTCCAGACACATCCTGAAAGGTTGATATATCTGGCAGTGAAAAGGATGTTGCCCAAGAAGGCACTTGGAGACAGGTATCTGAAAAGACTCAAGGTGTACGCTTCTGATAAACACCCCCACGAAGCTCAAAAGCCTGTGCCGATCGAAATATGATGGGAGGGTGAACAATGGCTGTCGTTGCTGAGCAGGTCATTTACCATGGCGTTGGTAGAAGGAAAACTTCCGTCGCCCGTGTATATCTGAAACCTGGTAATGGAAAGCTCATCATAAACGACAAAGAATACTCAGACGCAGAAGAGTATTTTAAAGACACGGTGAGAGCCAGGCACGCAATGGAACCGCTCGTTGTGACGAACATGGTTGGAAAGTTCGACGTGATGATCAACGTCAGGGGTGGAGGACTTTCCGGACAGGCTGGTGCAGTGAGGTTGGGGCTTGCCAGGGCGCTCGTGCAGTTCGATGAGGGTTTGAGACCAACGTTGAGAGAGAAAGGCATGCTCACGAGAGATCCGAGGATGGTGGAGAGGAAGAAGTACGGATTGAAGAAAGCCCGCAGGGCTCCTCAGTACTCCAAGAGATGAAACTGTTGGGGGCGTGTGCCCCCTTTGAACCGTTCCGTTCATTCACCAGTCAAACAAAACCGGTGAAGCTTCCGCGAGCAACCTCACGATGGTGAACAGGGAACTCATAGAAAGGATCAAAAAGTCCATCGACATCGTCGAGCTCGTTTCCCAGTACGTTTCTCTACAAAAGGTAGGTTCCAGCTACAGGGGGTTATGCCCGTTTCACACTGAAAAGACCCCGTCTTTTTTCGTGAATCCAGACCTGAAGTTGTACCACTGTTTTGGTTGCGGGGCGGCTGGCGATGCGATCAAGTTCCTTCAGGAAATAGAGCACATCTCTTTCCAGGAAGCTCTAGAAAGGCTCGCCAAAATGGCGGGAATAGAGCTCAAAGTATCTCCAGGTCGTTCGGAAAAAGACGTCTACGTAGAATACCTCGCGAGGGTTTTCGCAGAGTACAGGAAACATTTCGAACAGCACAGGCCCATCGTTGAGTACCTCATCAGGAGGGGATTTTCCGAGGAAGAGGTGAGGTCTTTCGAATTCGGTTTCAGCCCCCAGAATTCCCGTATCGCCCAAAGGGTGGCACGGGCCATGTCCCTGCCGGACGAGAAAGCGTTGCAGTATGGGCTCTACAGACCGAACACGGGTATAGACCTCTTTGAAAACAGATTGATACTACCCATAAGGGACGAGAACGGCAAAATAATTGCCTTCGCAGGCAGGAGCTTAGATGATCGAGAACCCAAGTACATGAACTCTCCTGAGACGAAGTTTTTCTCAAAAAAGACTGTTTTGTTCATGCTGGATAAGGCAAAGAAGGCCATCAAATCTCTGGATTTTGCTGTGATCTGCGAAGGTTACTTCGACGCCCTGGCTTTCCACAGGGCCGGTGTGACCAACGCGGTTGCGGTTCTCGGCACCAGTTTGACGAGGGAACACATAATGAAGCTCATGCCTCTGACGAAGAACGTGATTCTGAGTTTAGACAACGACGATGCAGGTGTCAAGGCGACGTTGAGATCTTTGAAAGTTCTGCTCGAGGCTTCTTTTGACGTTGCGATCCTGAGGTTGCCTGAAAAGGACCCAGACGATGTCTACAAGAAATACGGGCCTGAGTTCTTGAAAAAGCTCCTTTCAGAGTCGATTCCTTTCGAGGATTACCTAGCGGAGGTCTATGAGAGATTCTTCAACATCTCAACCAGCGCGGGTCTTGAAAAATACATCGGCACACTCAAAATCTGGGCTCAGATCCTTCTGAGAGACAGGAGGATGGACAGGTACGAAAAACTTGTTGAAGCCGTTTCAAAAAGGACAAGGCTTTCTACAGCGCAAGTAGGTGAGATGTTCAGACTCCAGAGCAAGCCGGTCACACCGATCGTTGAGGCCACACTCCCGAACGAAGAAGACTACATAGTTTATCTGTACATAACGCATGAAGAATTGAGGAACGAGATCGATGAGATAGATCCACAGTTCCTTTCCGAGAGAACGAAAAGGTTGTTATCCTTCTTGCGCGAAAACAGGGATCTGTCGGAGCTGGATACGGACTTGAGAGAATACGCGTTCAGAGTGCTGGCAAAGATACCTGAAGGCGATCCAAACAAAATGCTGAGCGACGTGAAAAGGCGTTTTGCGAGAAAAGTTGTTGAAAGAGAATTGTCACAAATTGACAGTAAACTGTCTTCCTGTCGGGACGACGAAGAACGTGTCCTCCTTTTGAAAAGGCGGCTTGAGCTGGTTTCCCGACTCAGATCACTTGGAGGTGATCGAGGTGGAACCTGAAAAGGAAAAGGTGGTGGAGCAAGAAGAAAAGGCGCTCCACGATGAAAAAGAAGAAAAACCCGCCAAGGTACTCAGTCCGGAGGAGATAGAGAAAAAGATCAAGAACCTCATCAGGCTCGGTAAGAGGAAAGGATTCATCACCTACGATGATATAGATCGTGCCTTTCCGCCAGATTACGACGGTTTCGATTCTTCATTGATCGAAAGGATCTACGAAGAACTGGAGAAGAACAAAATAACGATCCAGGACTCCGAGCCGGAGTCTCTTGACGAGATCGAGTCTGAGGTTGAAGGCATCTCGGCCATGGAAGAGGAAGGTCCCGAAGTTTACGACAACGTGTCGCTCAAAGATCCGATAAAGATGTACCTGAGAGAGATCGGGAAGATACCGTTGCTCACACCGTCACAGGAAAGGGAACTCGCGAGGCGCGCCCAGATGGGAAACGAGAGAGCCAAGAAGAAGCTCATCGAATCCAACCTGCGTTTGGTGGTGAGTATAGCCAAGCGTTACATAGGCCGTGGCCTATCTTTCCTTGACCTCATTCAGGAGGGCAACATCGGCTTACTCAAAGCTGTGGAAAAGTTCGACTGGAGGAAGGGTTACAAGTTCAGTACCTATGCAACCTGGTGGATCAGGCAGGCGATCACACGCGCGATCGCCGATCAGGCGAGGACTATAAGGATCCCGGTGCACATGGTCGAGACGATCAACAAGCTGAACAGGGTGAGCAGGGAGTACTATCAGAAATACGGTGAACAGCCAACGGTGGAAGAGCTCGCCAAGCTGATGAACAAACCCGTGGAAAAGATCGAAGAAGTGCTGCAGGCGTCCCGTGAAACCGTTTCTCTGGAGTCTCCGGTTGGTGAAGACGAAGATTCCGTAATGGGAGACTTCATCGCCGACGAAAGCATAGCCTCTCCCAAGAAGGAAGCCATGAGGATGCTCATTAGGGAAGAGCTGGAAAAGGTTCTGAAGACCCTGAACCCCAGAGAAGCGATGGTGCTGAAGATGCGCTACGGGTTGCTCGATGGCAAGGCCAAAACGCTTGAAGAGGTCGGGCAGTACTTCAACGTGACCAGGGAAAGGATAAGGCAGATTGAAGTGAA
Source organism: Thermotoga sp. Ku-13t (assembly GCF_011057685.1). NCBI lineage: Bacteria > Thermotogati > Thermotogota > Thermotogae > Thermotogales > Thermotogaceae > Thermotoga > Thermotoga sp. Ku-13t. Next base: position 354,190 of record NZ_LNFY01000009.1, read on the forward strand.
GGCTTTGAGAAAGTTGAGGCACCCTTCCAGGAGCAAGTACCTGAAGTCTTTGATAACCCTCCTTGATGACCACGAGAAGTGAGTCTGACGGTTATAATCGTGTTTGGAGGTGGTGAATAACTGGCTACCAGAACGCTGGAAATTCCTGAGAGTGTTGACATGGTTGTTGTGCTCGGTCAGTACGACAACAGGTTGAGATTTTTGAAGAAGCGTTTCCCCGTGAGCATCGACGTTTCAGACAAAAGGATCATAGTGGCTGGCAACGATGAGACAGCTGTTGAAATCGTTGAGAACATCATAGCTCAGGTGATCGCTGCTGCGAGAAAGGGTTATGTCCTGGACTGGCAGGAATTCGAAGCTTTGGTGAGTTTCTACTCAGATTCAGCGAAAGCTGTGGATGTACCACAACCTTCGCCCCTGGTTGGAAGGATTAGACCCAAGACTAAGGGCCAATCTGAGTACATCGAGGCAATGAAGAAGTACGACGTGGTCTTTGTGATAGGTCCAGCTGGAACTGGCAAAACTTATTTGGCGGTGGCCATGGCCCTGGATTATCTGAAGAACGGCCTGGTTCAGCGCATCGTTCTGACCAGACCTGCGGTCGAAGCCGGTGAAAAGCTGGGTTTTCTTCCGGGGGATCTGGTTGAGAAGGTGGATCCGTACCTCAGGCCCATTTACGATGCCATTCTGGATATGATCTCCGCTGACAAGTTCTACACCTACAGGCAGAGGGGTATCATAGAGATAGCCCCGTTGGCGTTCATGAGGGGAAGAACGCTGAACAATTGTTTCATCATTCTGGACGAAGCCCAGAATGCGACACACCAGCAGATGAAGATGTTCCTGACGCGCATAGGTTTCAACTCCAAGGCCGTGATTACCGGGGATGTGACACAGGTGGACATAGACAGGCAGCAGTCCGGACTGATCGAGTGCGAGAAGATACTGAAAGGCATCGATGGTATAGGTTTTGTGTACCTGAGCGATGCTGACGTGGTCAGACACCCGGTCGTGAGGAACATAATAAAAGCCTACGAAGAGTACGAGAGGAAAAAGAATGGCTCCGATAAGTGATCTGGCGAAGAGATGGTACCATTTCCCGATTGTTCTTGGTTCACTGTTTCTGATCCAGTTCCCTAACTTGCATGATCCGCCAAGGTTCATTGCCGAATACGTGGCGCTGGTCGCGCTGTGGCTGGCGGTGGTCTCGCCAGAACTCGAGAGAAAACCGTTTTCGTTGCACAGAGCATATCCTGCACTCGTTTTCTCTATACTGCTGGTTGGTTCCTTCGTTTCCAAGATGATTCTGATGAGGTTCGGTCTGTTTGCCTCGCCGTTTTTCGCCCCCATTCTCTTGCTCGCCCTTCTTACCGACAGGAGACTGAGCGTCAATGTGGCTGTTTTCTTCTCTGTCATGTTGATCACGAGCGTTGAGCCGACGCCCATCAGGTTTGGTTTGATCTTGGTGAGCAACATCGTCGCTGCCGTGACCGGTTCTGGTTTGAAGAAAAGGCTTCAGATTATCAGACCCGCATTTTTCACGGCGTTGTGCAATGTTTTGTTTCTGGTGTTGAGCTTGTTTTCTGGGGAGAGTCTTTCGCTCGATCGTGATCTTCTGGTTTCATTCTCGGCACCGTTCTTGTTCTCAGTGGTGGATCTCGGATTGCTCCCGTTTGTGGAGTACTTAAGTTTAGTGTATTCAGACATAGATCTGGTCGAACTCGGTAACATGAACCATCCTTTGATCAAGCTCCTTTCTCTGCGGGCACCGGGTACTTACTATCATTCGACGATCCTCGCAAACCTTGCGGAAGCCGCCGCGGAGAAAATCGGAGCGAATCCAATCCTCGCTAGGACGGCTGCATATTTTCACGACATTGGTAAGGTGAAGAGACCTTACTTCTACACGGAGAACATTCAGGACAGGAACCCGCACGATGAGTTGAATCCAAAGCTCAGCCATCTGATCGTTCAGGATCACGTGAAATACGGGTTGGAGCTGGCGCGTCGCCACAGGTTACCCCTTCTAGTCCAGGACGTGATCCCCCAGCACCACGGTACGCGTGTGCAGAAGTATTTCTACCACAAAGCGAGAGAGATGGGTGAAAACCTCAGTGAGGACGAATTCAGATACACGGGTCCGAAACCGCAGTTCAAAGAGGCTGGTATCATCATGCTCGCAGATTCAGTCGAAGCGGCGTTCAGGAGCGTGAAGAATCCCAGCGCCGGCAGGATCAGGTCGCTCGTTGAAGAAATCGTCTCTGGTATATACAACGAACGTGAACTCGACGAATCGGGCCTGACTCTGAAGGATCTCGAGGCGATTGCGGGTGAATTCGCCAAAGTTTTGCTCAACATGTTTAAATCGAGAATAGAGTATCCTAAGGAAGAGATAAAGCGGGTGATTGTGCTTGCCGAAAATCCGGATTCAAAACCGAACGAAGCACAGAGTTCCGATCAAGAAGATTCGAAAGATCGTTGAGAAAATTGTGGAAGAGGAAATAGGGGACGTTTCAGTAGACGTTTTCTTCGTCGGTGAAAAGACCATCGCCAGGCTGAACGAAGCCTTCGGAAAGGTCAAGGGTTCGACCGATGTGCTGACGTTTGTTTACAACGATCAGGATCTTCACGGTGAAATATTTCTCTGTCCTGCCGTAATATCGAGAAACGCACGCAAGTTCGGCTGCGATTATGAGGAAGAGCTGCTGAGGGTCACGATTCACGCCATACTGCACCTTGCAGGTTACGATCACGAGTTTGACACGAGTCGTTCAGAGATCATGTTCCAGAAACAGGAAGAATACTTAAAGGAGGTTGAAGGCGGTGGTTGTTAAGCCTTTCAGGGCCCTCAGGCCGAGAAGGGAGTTCGCGGTCAAGGTTGCTGTGAAACCATACGACGTGATAAGTTCTGAAGAAGCACGAAAGGTTGTGTTGTCGAACCCACTGGCTTTTTACAGAGTGACGAAGCCGGAGGTGAACTTCGATCGTCCAGTTGATCCATCCTCTGAGGAAGCTTTAGAAGTGGCAAAGCGCAACCTTAAGAGGTACATCGAAGATGGAATCTTCTTCCAGGAGGATCAGGACTGCTTCTACATCTACAGACAGATCTCGCACGATCACACTCAGACCGGTCTGGTTGCGACGTTTTCTGCCAGAGAATACATCGATTCGAAGATCAAGAAACACGAGCTGACCAGGAAAGACAAGGAAGAAGAAAGGGTCAAACACATAGAATATTTGCGAGCGCAAACGGGATTGGTGTTCCTGTTCTATCGTTCCAATCAGAAGGTGGACAGTTTGATCGAGTCGCTCACCGATCAGGAACCCGAATACGATTTCGTGGATGAAGATGGTGTCAGGCAGATCGTCTACATCGTCAAAAACAGAGCTGTCGTGGAGCAAATCAAGCGGGCGTTTGAAGAAGTGCCAGTGTTTTACATAGCGGACGGACACCACAGGGCCGCCGCGGCCGTGAGAGTTGCAGAGAGGATGGTCAGCAGAAATCCCAACCACACGGGAATGGAAGAGTACAACTATTTTGTGGGAGTCGTTTTTCCCCACAGTCATCTCAAGATATACGATTACAACAGAGTCGTGAAAGACCTGAACGGTCTCAGCGTGGAAAAGTTTTTGAACCGACTGAGTCAGGCGTTCATCGTCGAAAAAGCGCCTGCTCAGCCGTACAGACCGAAGGAGAAGCACGAATTCGGTATGTTCTTGGCAAACACATGGTACAGGTTGAAAGTGAAGGATGAAATTCTGAAACAAATCGAATCCGATCCCACGGCGACTCTGGACGTCTCGATATTGCAGAGAGAGGTGCTGGATAAAATTCTGAACATAAAAGATCCGAGGACAGACAAGAGGATCGATTTTGTCGGCGGAATTCACGGCCTCAACGCGCTCGAGGATTACGTTTTGAACAAGGGTTGGGCAGTCGCGTTCGCGCTCTATCCAACGTCTCTGGAAGAATTGATGAGCGTTGCGGATGCAAACCTGATCATGCCACCCAAATCAACGTGGTTTGAACCGAAACTCAAGAGTGGACTTTTCGTTCACTTAATTTGAACACGGTGGTTTACAGAATCGTCTTAGAATTGGTGTGGAACAAGGAGGTGAAAGCATGTTCTTCTACGATCCAACGTTTCTGCTTCTGATACCCGCGCTCATACTCGCCGTCTGGGCGCAGGTCAAGGTTAGTGCAGCCTTTTCAGAGTATTCGAGGTTCAGAGCCTCGGTAGGACTCACAGGAAGCCAGCTCGCCATGAGGTTGCTCGAGATAGCGGGCATCTACAACGTGCGCGTTGAAGCTATGCCGGGCCATCTGACCGACCACTACGATCCGAGAAACAAAGTTGTCAGGTTGTCTTCGGCCACTTACGCCAGCCAGTCCGTCGCAGCACTGGGTGTGGTCGCGCACGAGATCGGACACGCCATACAGGATGCACAGAAGAACCCATTGTTGGTGTTCAGAACGATCCTTGCACCCGTCGCGAGCTTTGGTTCGTCTCTCGCTTGGATACTCTTCATAATGGGCATCATCTTTGCAGTACCTGGACTCTGGCAGTTCGGGATAGTTCTCTTCTCTCTGGCCGTGCTGTTCAGCCTGGTGACTCTGCCTGTCGAATACGATGCAAGCAGGAAGGCGCTCAAACTTTTGAGAGAAAACCTCTTGATGAGCGAAGAAGAGCTCAGGGGTGTCAAGAAGGTGCTCTCGGCCGCGGCCCTGACCTACGTTGCAGCAACAGCGACAGCAGTTTTGCAACTGCTCAGGATGCTCCTCATCGCGGGTGCTTTCGGTAGGAGAGACTGAAAGAATTAGAAAAATTCTAAGAGCCACACGTAAGTGTGGCTCTTATTTTTTGGTAGCATTGTCTGAGGAGGTGAACTTGCACAACACATGAAAAGAGTCAGAGCGATCCTGGCGCTGCTCCTCGTCACCGTGGCCTGGGGGTTGACTTTCCCGGTCCAGAAGGTTGCCCTGTCCGGGTCCAATCCCTTCCTCTACAATTCGTTCAGGTTTCTCATCGCCAGTTCGTTCACGCTCCTGTTTTTCAGAAAGAAGCCCCGCTGGAAGGAAGGATTGATACTGGGCTTGTTCATCGGCACAGGCTATGCAACACAAACGAGCGGGTTGAAACTGACCAGTTCGACCAAGAGCGGCTTCATCACGTCTCTGTACATACCGTTCGTACCAGTTTTCTCGTTTTTCATCGAGAGGGTCAAACCGTCGCGTCTTCAAATCCTTTCTTTTCTCCTATCCATCCTGGGACTGTACCTTCTGAGCAGCCCCTCGGCAGATCCGTTCAATCTCGGTGATCTGCTGACCCTTTTCTGTGCGATCACCTTCGCGATCCAGATCGTTCTCGTCACGCGTTACACGAACAACAAAGACTGCGACGAAGCTGGTTTGTTGTTGCCCCAATTTCTCTTAACTGCACTGTTCAATCTCCTTCTGGCACCTTTAGGAGGGCCTGTGGGGTTCAAGTGGAGTTATCTCTTCGCCTTGTTCTTCACCGCGATACTTGCAACTGTCGTGGCCTTCTGGGTGCAGGTGAAGTTTCAGAAAGATGTGGGTTCGAACTCGGCAGCACTTATCTACACGGCTGAACCAGTCTTCGCATCCCTGTTCGCTTTCTGGTTACTGGCAGAAAGGGTGACATCTTCACAGTTGATCGGCATGTGTATCCTCGTTGCTGCTTCGATCCTTGGAAATCTGAGGAGGGGGTGAAGAATGTGAGCATCATTTATTTGAGAAGGAGCGTGAGAAAATACCAGAAGAAAGATGTTGGAGACGAGATTGTGACCGAACTTTTAAGGGCAGCGATGCACGCACCTTCGGCAGGAAACGCTCAACCATGGCACTTCACTGTGATCAGATCCGAAGAGAAAAAGCAGAGGATCGCCGAAGCGCACCCTTACGCTAGGATGGTGCTGCAGGCACCGGTAGCGATCTTGGTCTGCGCGGATCCGAGCCTTGAGATTTACAAGGGCTTCTGGGTCCAGGATTGTTCGGCAGCCACGATGAACATCTTGCTCAGAGCGGTCGAACTTGGGCTGGGAGCGGTCTGGTGTGGGGTTTATCCGAACGAAGAGCGTGTAGAAGCGTTCAGGAAGATCTTCGGACTGCCGGAACATGTGGTACCGTTTTCGATCGTTCCTGTTGGTTATCCTGCAGAAACTCCGAAACTTGTCGATCGGTTCAAGCTTGAAAGGATCCACTACGAAGTGTGGTGAGAGAACATGGAAAAGATAGTTGCCCTCGAATCGACTGTGATAGCGCATGGACTGCCGAGGCCTCTGAACGTGCAGGTCGCTCAGCAGCTCGAGAATCTTGTCAGACAGAGAGGTTGTGAACCCAAAACGATAGCCATAATAGAAGGTCAGATCAGAGTGGGCCTGACGCTGGACGAACTCGTTCAGTTAGGTATGAGGGACGATGTCATGAAAGTCGGGGTTGCGGAGATAGCGATAGCGCTGGCAAAGAAAGCATGGGCAGCCACCACTGTGAGTGCCACGATGAGGATCGCAACGATGGACAACATAGAGGTTTTTGCGACCGGCGGTATCGGGGGTGTACACGAGATACAGAAGTGGGACGTCTCTCAGGATCTTGTGGAACTTTCACGAACGCGCATGATCGTTGTTTCTGCCGGTCCAAAATCTTTGCTCGATCTGAGATCGACGATCGAGATGCTCGAAACACTTCAGGTTACGGTGCTTGGTTACAGAACGAACAAGATGCCCGCCTTCTACGTTCGGGAAGTCGACGTTCCCGTGCAGAGGATCGATAGCGTTTCTGAAATAGTGGAGATCTACCTTGAAAAATGCAAGTCGAACTTACCAGGTTCGGTGTTGGTCTTCAATCCCATTCCTGCGGAGTACGAGATAAACGAGGAGCTACTTTCAGAGTGGGACAGGAGAGCGAAGGAGGAACTGAAGAGATCCAGGATAGAAGGAAAAGCCGTCACGCCATTTTTGCTTGCAAAACTCGCCGAGATCTCAAACGGAAGAACCGTCAGGAGCAACATCGAACTTTTGAAGAACAACGTTTCTCTCGCGTGCGATATAGTCAACGAACTGGCGCGCCGCAGGGGATCACTTTGATTCGGAAGCTCTTTCATTCAACGGTGTGTATCTTCAACATGTTCGTCGTTCCCACCACACTACACGGTGTTCCGAGCGTTATGACGACCGTGTCGGATGGCCCCACGTAGCCGAGCGCTTTTGCTTTCTCAACTGCCACGTGAACCACGATGTCTACAGAGTAAACTTCCGGTACAAGTACAGGAATGACGCCCCAGACGATGCACAGTTGATGGTACGTTGATTCTCTGGGTGTGGTTGCCAGAATGGGGCACTCTGGTCTGAAATAAGAAACGCGTCGTGCGGTGCTGCCGGAAGCTGTGGAGGCTATGATGAGCTTCGCGCGCGTCTCTCTCGCAATTTCGTAGGAACTCTTGGCGATCGCATCCGACGCGTCAGTCGATGGCTCTTTTCGTCTGATTTCGAACCATACACCGAGCATGTCAAGATGCTTTTCCACGCTCTGTACGATTCTCTTCATCGTTTCGACCACCAGAACGGGCCGTTGCCCAACGGCAGTTTCAACGGTCAACAGCAGGGCATCTGCTCCGTCGAAGATCGCGTTGGCGATGTCTGTGACCTCGGTGCGGGTTGGCTGGTCTTTTTCAACCATCGACTCGAGCAACTGTGTGGCAACAACAATGGGGATTTTGAACTTCGAAGCCTTCATTATCAGCTTTTTCTGAAGGATGGGTAGATCCTCCAGAGATGTTTCTATCGCGAGATCTCCCCTCGCCACGATGATCCCATCGCTGACACTGCAGATCTTTTCAAAATCGTTCACAGCTTCCTTGGTTTCTATCTTTGCCAGTATCGCAGCTTCGCAGTTCAGAGTCTCGAGAAAGTTCTTGGCTTCCTGAATGTCTCTCGATGATCTGACGAACGACAGGCAGTAGTAATCCACCGGAAGATCGGCCATTCGCTCCAAGATGCTTCTATCCCTGTCGGTGAAAGAGAGAACAGAAAGCTCGATGGTGGGTAGATTCACCCCCGCATTCTTCCTGATAATTGCAGCCCTTTCTACCAGACATTCTAGATACTTATCTTGCTTCTTGACGACCCTCAGCCGGGCCTTTCCATCGTCAAGGAGGACGATGTCATCCTTGCCCAGTAGCCGCAACACCGATGGTTCGTTCAGCATGATCTGCTTCCTGTCCGCCGAAACTTCGTTTTCCACAAGAAGAACAGTCTCACCTTCCAGCAACTCCAACGATTCGGAGTTCGAGACCGGTTTTGCTCTCAATTTGGAACCGGGCAGATCGACTATGATCGAGAAAGCCGTTGAGGAATCGCTTCTGATTTCAGCGAGCAGTTTGACCAGCTCAATCAGTTTATCCAAATCGTAATGGGTGGCACTCAGCCTAAAACCACTCACACCTGCGCCCAGCAATGCTTTTATCGTTGATTCATTTTCACTGCTCGGCCCCAGGCTGCAGAGAATCTTGGTCTTCGTCATGGTCCATCCCTCACGACAGCGTCATACAGAGATCGTAAAGGGAAAGGTCCAGCTGCTTCTTCGTGGCCACAACTTTTTCTGTCTCAACCAGTTCGATCTTTCCGGCTTTGAGTATGGTCGTCGCACACTTTTCCCCATCGAGTAAAGCCTGTACCGCCCTGACACCCATACGCGTGGCGAGCAACCTGTCGAAAGCCGTGGGACTGCCTCCCCTTTGAATGTGGCCCAGTACAGAGATTCTCGTTTCGTAGCCTATTTTGGCTGAAAGCTTTCTTGCAACATCTTCGGCCTTTCCCGCACCCTCTGCCACCACGACGATACAGTTGAGTTTCCCACGCTTTCTCTCTTCGAGCAGTCTCGCGGCAAGCTGGTCAAGGTCCACCGGTACCTCCGGTATGATGACCGCTTCCGCGCCCGTGGCGATCGCCGACATCAACGCGATGTATCCGGACTCTCTTCCCATGACTTCGACAATGAAGGCACGTTCGTGGGAAGTGGCAGTGTCTTTGAGTTTCTGAATCGCATCGACCACCGTGTTGAGACACGTATCCACTCCCACACACATGTCTGTGTATGCGATGTCGTTGTCGATGGTACCGGGTATACCGATCACCGGGACTCCGAATTCTTTGTGGAAAACCACCGAGCCTGTTAGACTGCCCTCGCCCCCGATCACAACGAGCCCTTCTATGCCGAATTTTGCAAGATTTCTCGCAGCCTTTTCTCTTCCTTCCTTCGTCAGAAATTCGCCACACCTGCTCGTTCGCAGTATGGTTCCGCCCTTTTCCATGATCCCGGCTACTGAAGCGAAATTCATTTCCCTGATCGCTCCATCTATCAGGCCGCAGTAGCCTCTCTCGATACCGAAAACTTTCAAACCGTTCCTGACCCCGTATCTCACGACAGCCCTGATCGCTGCGTTCATTCCGGGAGAATCTCCACCACTGGTCATGACACCTATGCTTTTCATTTTTTACCCCCCAGAGTGTTAGAATTGTCCTTGGAAGATTATATAACGGCGATGAAGGTGATGCACTTGTGGAAAGTTCTCGTTGAAGGTGTCAGCGTTACACTTGCAAATGTTTTGAAATCTCTGCTCGAACAGAATGGTATAGAGGTCCTTGTGAGGACTTCGAAATTGTTTGATCCCGTCATATTCGGTCAGGGTGGATCGCTGGATCTACTCGTGCCGGAAGATAAAATCGAAGAGGCGCGTTCACTGATCAAGGAGGCGCAAAAGCATGGAGAAGAAGACACCACTGTATGAAGAACACGTCAAACTGGGTGCGAAGATAGTTGATTTTGCGGGCTGGATGATGCCACTCCAGTACGAAAGCATCGTTGCTGAAGTTGAGGCTGTCAGAAAAAACGTGGCCCTTTTCGACGTCTCACACATGGGGGAGATATTCGTTCGCGGACCTGACACCGTCGCGTTTTTGGAACGATTGTTGACGAACAGTTTCAGTGCACTAAGCGTAGGTCAGGCGATGTACTCGGTTATGTGCAACGAAAACGGTGGGATCATCGATGATCTCATAGCTTACAAGCTTGACGAGGACGAAGCGATGCTCGTGGTGAACGCCGCGAACACTCAGAAAGATTTCGAATGGATCAAATCTCAGTCAAACCGTTTCGACGTGCGAGTCGAAGATCTTTCAGATCGTTGCGGTTTGATCGCTGTGCAGGGGCCAAAGAGTGAGGCTTTGCTTTCATCGATCGTACCTGAAATCGCATCTTTGAAGTATTATCACTCAGCCAATTTCACAGTTCTCGGGAAGAAGTGTTTGATCAGCAGGACAGGCTATACGGGTGAAGACGGTTTTGAGATCTGTTGCGACTGGCAAGACACCGTGTACATCTGGCGTGGTCTCCTCGAACTGGGTAAGGACTTTTCACTGAAACCTGCTGGACTCGGAGCGAGGGACGTTTGCAGGCTCGAGGCTTCCTATCTGCTCTACGGGAACGATATGTACGAGACCGTGACACCGCTGGAAGCAGGATTGAGCTGGGTCGTGAGGTTCGAAAAGGATTTTGTCGGGAAAGAAGCCCTGCTGGCTCAGAAAGAACAGGGGGTCAAGAGACGCATCAGGGGGTTGAAACTCGAAGGAAGGCGTATCGCGAGACATGGCATGCCTGTTTTGAAAGATGGAAAACAGGTTGGGACTATCACCAGTGGAACGTTTTCACCAACGCTTCAGAGTTCCATTGCGCTGGCAATGATCGATTCGTCGTTGAAAATGGGAGAAGAAGTATCGATAGACATGAAAGGTGCGACTGTTAGGGGATGGATCGTAAAGCTTCCTTTCTACAGAGGGAGTGTAAAAACCGCATCAGCCTGAGGAGGTGTCTCTCGTGAAGAAGTTTGCGAAAACGCACGAATGGGTTGAAGTGGAAGGGAACCTGGCGGTGGTAGGTATATCTAACCATGCTCAGGAAAAGCTTGGAGACGTGGTCTACGTGGATCTTCCACAGGTGGGAAAGATCGTGAAGAAAGGTGAAGCGTTCATGAGCGTTGAATCTGTCAAAGCTGCGAGTGACATCTACGCACCTGTGAGTGGAAAGATCGTCGAGGTGAACGAAAAGCTTTCGAACCAGCCGGAACTGATAAACAAAGACGCCGAGGGAGAAGGATGGCTCGTCAAGATTGAGATGAGCGATCCGGCAGAACTTTCTAATCTTCTCGATGAAGAGTCATACAGGAGGTTCTGCGAGGAGGAGAGCTAAAATGTTCCCCTATGTGCCCCACACAGAACAGGAAATACGTGAAATGCTCAAAGCGATAGGTGTAGATTCGATCGAAGATCTTTACAAAGACGTGCCGATGACCGTGCGCGAGCTGAACCTGCCGAACGGGCTCGACGAATTCAGCGTCGTGAAGAAAATCAAATCCATCGCGCAGGAAAACGTTGTGGTGGAGAAAGAGAAAGTTTTCATGGGTGCAGGTATCTACGTTCACTACGTACCTTACGTTGTGAAAGTCATGGCCTCGAGACCAGAGTTCGTGACCGCTTACACACCTTACCAGGCAGAAGTTTCGCAGGGAACGCTTCAAGCTCTGTTCGAATACCAGACGATGATCTGTGAGCTCACAGGGATGGAAGTTGCAAACTCCTCCATGTACGATGGTGCATCTGCGCTCGCCGAGGCTGTGCTCATGGCCCACAGGATCAACAACAGAAAGAAGGTCTTGATGAGCGAAGCGGTGCACCCCGAGTACGTGCAAACCTGTAAAACGTACGCACAGGGCTTTGGTCTGAATTTCGTATCTGTACCTGTGGACGAGAGTGGAGCAACGGATATGGAAGCTCTCTCAAAACTTGCTAACGAAGATAGCTGTGCCGTGGTTGTGCAGCAACCGAACTTCTTCGGCGTCGTTGAAGACTTAAAGCGCGTTCGGGAGATCGCGAAAGATACCATATTCATTGTTGTCGCTGAACCCATATCCCTTTCCTTGCTCGAGCCGCCTGGAAGCTTCGGAGCGGACATCGTGGTCGGTGACGGTCAGCCACTTGGAATAACTCCGAATTTCGGTGGACCCACGGTTGGATTTTTTGCAACTTTGGAAAAACACGTCAGAAAGATGCCGGGCAGGATCATAGGACAAACGAAGGATGTTGAAGGAAGAACCGGTTACGTGATGATCCTTCAGACCAGAGAACAGCACATCAGGCGAGAGAAAGCCACTTCCAACATCTGTACGAACCACGCACTGATGGCACTCGTCAACGCTATCTATATGAGTCTCATGGGCCCTGAAGGACTGCGCGAAGTTGCCAGAAGGAGCTACGCGAACGCCCATTATTTTGCAGAGAAGTTAAAAGAGAAAGGGTTCAAACTGAGATTCAAAGGTCCTTTCTTCAACGAGTTCGTCTTTTTCGTTGATGAAAACTACCCACACCGCTGGAAAAAGCTCTTTGAGGAAGGTTTCTTAGCACCTCTGCCGCTGGAATGGTTTGACAGAAGATACAAAGGTCTCGCACTCGCTTGTGCGACCGAGGTCAACACGAAAGAGAGTATAGATCAGATGGTACTTGCCCTGGAGCGTGGTGCCAGATGACGGTTTTCGAAAAATCCGTAAGCGGAAGAATTGGCTTCAAATTGCCTGAGTCTGGTGTGCGTTTCGAAAAAATGGATATACCAGAACACCTCGTCAGGACCAGGAAACTGGGTCTACCGGAGCTGAGTGAGGTTGACGTGGTCAGGCACTACACAGAGCTTGCATCGAAGAACTATTCGGTAGACAGGGGCTTTTATCCTCTTGGTTCTTGCACGATGAAGTACAATCCGAAGGTGAACGAGTACCTCGCGTCACTGGAGGGTTTCACCGAGATCCATCCTTACCAGCCCGTAGAATCCGTTCAGGGTGTTCTCAAGCTCATGTACGAATTGAAGAATGCGCTGTGCGAGATAACGGGTATGGACGAAATGACACTCCAGCCAGCCGCGGGTGCGCACGGTGAGCTCACCGGTATGCTCATCGTCAGGGCGTACCATCTTTCCAGAAACGACACGAAGAGAACGATCGCACTCATTCCAGATTCCGCGCACGGAACGAATCCAGCCTCCGCAGCCATGGCAGGTTTCGAAGTTGTGGAGCTGAAATCAACGAAAGAAGGCTTGCTGGACGTGGAGGAGTTGAAGAAACATCTGAACGATAGAGTTGCTGTTCTCATGCTCACCAATCCGAACACGCTTGGACTCTTCGAGAAGGATATTCTTGAGATCGCGAAACTCGTCCACGAAGCGGGCGCTCTGCTCTATTACGACGGGGCGAATCTGAACGCCATCATGGGAAGGTTCAGACCGGGCGATATGGGTTTCGACATCGTTCATCTGAACCTGCACAAAACTTTCTCGACCCCGCACGGAATGGGAGGCCCGGGCAGTGGACCAGTGGGGGTAAAGCAGTTCCTTGCACGCTTTTTGCCGGTGCCGCTGGTCAGAAAATCCGACAATGGTTCTTACTACCTTGACTACGATTTGCCGGACAGCATCGGCAGAATGAGGAGTTTCTATGGAAACTTTGCTGTCCTCGTCAAAGCCTATGCTTACATACTGACCATGGGAAAGGACGGACTGAAGCACACGAGTGAGATGGCCGTTCTGAACGCGAACTATTTGAGGAAATTACTTTCCAGGTATTTCAGAATGGCTTCTGACAGAACCTGTATGCACGAATTCGTCGTCGACGGCAGCGAGTTCGTCAAGAAAACGGGTGTACGCATCCTGGACGTCGCCAAAAGGTTGCTGGACCACGGTGTTCACGCTCCGACGATCTATTTCCCGCTGATCGTCCATGAAGCGATGATGATCGAACCCACGGAGACGGAAAGCAAACAGACACTTGACAGATTCGCCGAGATTATAGGTAAAATAGTTGAGGAAGCGACGAACAATCCCGATTTGGTCAAGAACGCACCGCACACCACACCAATTAGAAGGCTGGACGATGTAACGGCCACCAAGAATCCCATTTATAGATATCGTTGACTTATCGAGAAAAAAATCCAAAGAGGGGGCGAGAGAAGAAAGCGAGGTGATGTGAATGAAAGCACTCTTACTCGATTACGACGGAACGCTCGCATTCGTAGACGAAGAACGGTTTGCCGAGGAGTATTTTTTCAATTTCAACGTGTTCCTGGTGGAAAAATACAAAACGGCTTTGGATCACTTTGAAATACTCGACTGCATAATGCAGATCACGAAGTGTTCCGATGGAAAGGCTAACAACTACGAAAGATTCGTGAAATGTCTCACAGACAAGTTTGAGAAATTTGACTGGAAGGAAGTGTTCGATAGTTTCTACAACAGTGAGGAGTTCGAAGCGCTCAATGATCTGGTCGAACCGAACGAGAAGACTCTGGAGTTACTCAAGAAGGCAAAGCAATCGGGAATTTTGGTCGTACTGGCCACGAATCCAATTTTTCCCAGAAGTGCCACTGAGAAACGTTTGAGATGGATCGGTTTGAGCCTGTCCGATTTTGACCACGCAACGTTCATGGAGAACTCCCACTTCTGTAAACCAGATCCAAGGTACTTTCTGGAAATCTGTGAAGCCATCTCGGTTAATCCGAAAGATTGTCTCATGATAGGTGATGACGATCTTCTGGATGGATCCTGCAGGAATGTCGGTATGAAATATAGATCCATAGAGCTAGTTTCCAAGGACGGAAAGAAAGATTTGAGGGAATGGTTCTTAGAATAGTTTGATGAGTTGGTTTGAGCGAGTATCGCTTTCGGGTAGAAAGGGGGGGAAATTATATGCCGTGCGGCCAAAAAAAAGAAGAAAAGAAGCAGGAAACGACGAAGAAAGAAGAAAAGAAGGGCAAGAAATGAGAAAACCCCGGCTTGATGCCGGGGTTTTTTCAATCTGCTATTCTTGCGAACTTCTCTCTGAACTGCTCGGGTGTCATCTTCGCCACAGCCGCGAGCTTGGAAAGCATCACAGGATCTTCGAGATCTTTCTTTGTGAGCCTTATCATGTAACTCTTCGCGACCTTGTAGTGTTCGGAGTTCAGATCAACCAGCCTCACCTTGCTCCTTCCCGTCTCCGGATCAGTGAACGCTTCGAAAGGTAGAATCGTTATTCTTCCCTGATCCAGACAAACCATCCCGGCCTTCATGTTGGGAGCGATCTTCCCGAGTAAAAATTGCACGGCTCCATAACCGAGAGTTCTGGTGTAATCGATGTCGAAAGGTATTGGGCGAGCACACCTCAGTTCGTAACCGAGGGGCACATCGACGATCGCTATCTTTTCTCCACGCTCGGCGAATCGCTTCTGGATTTCTCTCTTGAGTATCGTTGCAAGTGGTATCTCGCTCAATCTGATGTGACCGTGTGGATCTTTTTCGACTATGACACCCGGGATGCTCGCGAGCTCGTTCTCATCCAGTATTTCACCGATTCCCTCAGCGATGACCGCGAGTCCATCGTTTCTTCCCAGTACCCTGCGTTTTATCATCGCAGCTTCAAGTACATCGCACACTTCTGCGAGACTGATTTTCTCCTTTCGGAACTCTTCTGCGATGACTGTTATGGTGGCGCTCGCCGCTTTGCCTATGCCGAGTGCGAGATGACCCGCTTTTCTTCCCATGACGACGACGAAGTACCATCTGTTCGTGGTCCTCGAATCCTGAAGGAGGTTGTAAACCAGTTCAGCGCCGACGTGCCGAGCGGTTTCGTAACCGAACGTGGGCATACCACCCGGCAGAGGTAGATCGTTGTCGATCGTTTTTGGTACGTGTGCTATGCGGATAGTATCACCCGTAACCTTCGAAATGGCGGAAGCAGAAGAGGCAGTATCGTCTCCACCGATGGTCACAAGGTACTTCACGTTCAGTTTTTTCAGAGTCTCCACAACTGTTTCCAGGTCTTTCTGGCTCTTGGTGGGGTTCGCCCGCGAGGTTCTGAGGATCGAACCACCTTCGGTGTGAATCCTGGACACATCGGAAATGCTGAGTGGTCTCACCATATCCGTTCTGCCCTTCATGAGGTGTTCAAAACCATCGTAGATACCTATCACTTCAAGGCCGTTGTTCACCGCTTCGATGGTCACGGCGTTGATAACGCTGTTGATGCCAGGGGCTGGTCCTCCTCCAACTAAGATTGCGAGACGACCGGACATTGTGAACACCTCCCGATGAAGATTATAAGCATCGCTCAAGGTCGGCGGGAGCGTAACAGTTTTGTCAGGCAGTTTTTCGTTTCCGTTCAGCATCCTTCGTCCTGAATGATATTACAATCTGAGGCAAGAAGGGGTAGATCGATCGATGTGTGTGAATGTGTTTTCTGATGGGCTGAAGGCTCGCATCGAAATGAAGAAAGACAAGAAGTGCAACCGCCCGGTGGTCTGTGGCGGTGTGCGTTTGTTGTAGCACACCGGACAGGGAAAAGATCACCGGGCTACCAAGAAGGTAGCCCGGTTTTTTTATAGGAGGGGTGAGAGTATGGCGGGTGAACTTCTGGAGAGTACCAGTTCTGAAACTGAAGATCTTCAAAGCACTGAACAGCTGATCGAACTGATCAGCAGGTCCAGAAAAAGAACGCCCGTGGTCGCTTTCGTGAAGGGAAAGTTAAGTGAAATCGATTTTTCAGCGGTGCGCTTCTTCGGAAACGGTGATTTTGGGATCATCGTGGCTGAATACGAAGATTTTAAAAGACTGATCGAATCTCACCCTGACCGGATTGAAGATGTCCACGTTCAGGTGCTGGCACGAAACTCCGCCTTACCGCTGGCGGATCTGACGAGGTACAACGCGAGGATCGAACCCGGTGCGATCATCAGGGACATGGTGAAGATTGGCGACGGTGCCGTGATTATGATGGGTGCAATCATAAACGTCGGAGCCGTTATTGGTGAGAAAACCATGATCGATATGAACGCAGTTGTTGGTGCGAGGGCCATCATTGGAAAAAGCTGCCACATAGGTGCGGGGGCCGTGATCGCCGGTGTGTTGGAGCCTCCGAGCGCAACGCCAGTCATCATCGAAGACGAAGTGATCGTGGGTGCCAACGCCGTGGTCCTTGAGGGTGTGAGGGTTGGAAGGGGGGCCGTCGTGGCAGCTGGGGCTGTCGTAATAAACGATGTGGAACCTTACACCGTTGTAGCGGGTGTTCCTGCACGTTTCATCAAGAGAGTCGACGAGAGGACCAAAGAAAAGACGAAGATAGTCGAAGCCCTGAGGCATATCGACACGACGATCAGGTGATCGGTATGAGCCACATCTGCCCAGTTTATAAACCCTTTCCGATCCAGATCGACAGAGCCAGGGGGATATACATTTACTCCACGGACGGAAAACGTTACATTGACACTTTCTCCGGAATCGGTGTTCTGGCGTTTGGTCACAGTGATGAAGACATAAAAAAGGCCATGATCGAGAAGATGGAGCGCTACATGCACATTTCGAACTTCTTCCTCGATGAAGATGCAGAAATCGTGGCGGAGAAACTGATCCAAAAGACCGGTAGAGACGGCAAGGTGTTCTTCACGAACTCGGGCGCGGAAGCGAACGAGGCTGCTCTGAAAGCCGTTAAGAAGTTCCGAAAAGGATTGATCGTGTCGTTCGAGAGGAATTTCCATGGCAGGACGATCGCTGCTCTGTCCGTGACAGGTTTCGATGGTTTGAGAAAGCCTTTCGAGCCACTCCTTTCTGACGTGGTTTTTCTTCCACACAACGACGTTGATTCATTCAAAAAACTGTTAAACGAGAGAGGAAAAGAGATCGCGGCAGTTTTCTTGGAATGTGTTCATGGAAGCGGTGGTTTGAACGTCCTGGATGGTGAACTTGCGAAACTCATAAAGGAGGCCAGGCGAGAATTCGGTTTCCTTCTGGTGGCCGACGAGGTCCAGGCGGGGCTGGGCAGGACCGGTAAGTTCTTCTCGTACCAGCACTTCGATCTTCAACCTGATATCGTGACGGTGGCCAAGGCACTCGGCGGAGGTTTGCCACTCGGTGCGGTGCTCTTCCTTGAGGATGTCGCGGACGTTTTCGGCTATTCGGAGCACGGTTCGACCTTCGCGCCGAATCCCGTGGCGCTGGCTGGTGCGAGAATCGTTCTGAACAAACTCACAGACGAGTTCATTCATCGAGTCGCCGAAAAGGGCAGGTTCATGAAAGAAAGACTTCTTCGAATGGGTTCAGGAATACTGACAGTAAAAGGACTCGGTTTGATGATCGGCGTTGAGGTGAACGTCAATCCAGAGGTACTGAAGCAGGTGGCTCTGAAAAACGGTTTGCTTTTGAACGTGGTCTCTGGCAACGTTGTGAGGTTCCTTCCGGCGCTGAACATCAGTTTTGATCAGATCGAGGAGATGCTGGAATTGTTCGAAAGGAGTTTGAACGAGGTGTATGGACGAGATCACGTTGAGAAGGTTGATTCATCAAAATCCTGAGCTCGCGTTCGAAGAGCGCAACACCCAGAAGCTGATAGTCGAGTTCGTCCGTGGACTGGGAGTGAACAACATCCTCACACTGGGGACCGGAGTGCTGGTGTTCCTGGAAAGGAGTGAGCACGATCCTTACGTGATTGTGAGGGCGGAGATGGACGCGTTGCCCATTCGAGAAGAGACAGACTATCCATTCCGGGCCAGCAACGGAAAAATGCACGCCTGTGGTCACGATTTCCACATAGCGGCGGTCTGCTGGGCGCTGAGGAGGATCTTGGAAGAAGACAAGCGGGGAAATTATTTGTTCGTTTTTCAGCCGGCTGAAGAGAGCGGCGCAGGTGCGAGAAAGATCGTTGAACACATCTTGCGGTGGGATTGCGATGTCAAAGCAGCCATAGCCATGCACGTGACGGACGAATATCCCGTGGGCGTAGTCGCAAGCAGGCCTGGCACACTCTTCAGTGCTTCCTGTGAAGTGAACGTTCGTGTGGAGGGTCAATCCGCGCACGTCGCCCAGCACCGGCTCGGTAGAGACGCTTTGAAGGGCGCGGTGTTGTTTCTGAGTCGGGTGTACACGTGGGATTGGAAAGATGATCTCGTTTGGTTCGGAAAGCTCGTTGCTGGTCAGATCAGAAACGTTGTGGCCAGTGAAGCGATGATCGAGGGAACGGTGAGGGCGAGTGAAAGTGAGAGACTGCACGGTGTGATCGAAGTACTTCAAAGCTTTGCAAGAGAAGTTGAAGACGAAACAGGGCTCAGAGTTTCTGTGAATCCGGCGATTGTGTACCCTGAAGTGATGATCGATGAGAACCTTCTGTCTGTGCTGAGACGTGTGTGCAAAGAAAATGGTATCGGGTTTGTTGAGTGTGAGAGAAAGCTCACCGCCGAAGATTTTGGTTATTTCTCGGGGCACTTCCGTACCCTGATGTTCTGGTTCGGTGTCAGACAGAAACCAAGTATCGAAGGTCTTCACTCTCCACGTTTTCTCCCTGCAGACGAATTGATCCCAGTCGCTGGGAATCTCCTTGTGCACCTCCTTGATTCGATGAGAGAAGCTCGGGTATGATATAACTATCAGGAAATATTTTCGAGGGAGGTGCACCTGCTTTGCTTTTTGTGTTCATTACTTCTCTTTTAGGAATAGCTTACGTTTTGTTTTTGGCCTTCAAAATCTTAGACAGCAGCCCGGGTAACGAAAGGATGGTACAGTTATCAAAAATCATCCAGGACGGCGCGAGATCTTTCCTGCTCAGCGAATACAAGGTGTTTCTACCTTTCGTACTCGCTCTCTCTTCGTTGCTTGGGTTCTCGCTGGAATGGAAGATCGCAGGCACGTTTCTGGTGGGGGCGGCTTTTTCGACGCTGAGTGGTTTCTTTGGAATGACGATAGCCACGAAGGCGAACGTTCGCACGAGCTGGGCGGCGAGACAGGGCCTCGGGAGGGCTTTGAAGATCGCCTTCAGTGGCGGTGCCGTGATGGGTTTGACCGTTTCGTCATTGGGACTACTGGGATTGACAGTAGTCTACGTTTTGACCAAAGACGTGACCAAAGTGAGTTACTACTCTTTGGGTGCATCCTTTGTGGCACTGTTTGCACGCGTCGGGGGAGGCATATTCACCAAAGCAGCCGATGTCGGTGCGGACATCGTGGGAAAGACGGAGGCGAATCTGCCGGAGGATGATCCGAGAAATCCCGCCGTCATCGCGGACAACGTGGGAGACAACGTGGGTGATGTGGCGGGCATGGGTGCGGACCTGTTCGAGTCCTACGTTGGTTCGATATTCTCGGCACTCGCTCTGGCTTTCGCTCTCGGTGAAAAACAGAAACTGGACCTGATACTGTTCACAGTCTCGGTTGGTTTGCTTGCTTCCATCTTCGCCGTGTTGTTAACCCGATCGCTCAGTGACAGGGCGAAGGATGCGGCCACGGCGCTGAGACTCGGCACGATCGTTGCCAACCTTGCACTGATCGTGGTCCTATTTCTGTATTCCTTCTTTCAGAAGAGCTTTGTCGAGTTCTTCTCCGTGCTCGTTGGTGTGATCATAGGAATTTCCATAGGTTTGTTCACGGAGTTCTACACCTCCGGAGCGCGCGTCGAGAGACTCGCAAAATCCGCGTTGATGGGTCCTGCGAATTTCCTCATCAACGGTCTGGCGCTCGGAATGGAATCGACCTTCGTGGTGACGCTGATGATAGTTTCCGGTGTGGTTTTCTGTCACAGGCTCCTTGGTCTTTACGGTGTGGCACTCTCCGCGGTGGGCATGCTCGCAACTTTGGGCATGAGTTTGGCCATAGACGCCTACGGTCCCATCGCCGACAACGCAGGTGGCATTGCGCAGATGACGGGACTCGGTGATGATGTGAGGAAGATCACAGACGAGCTCGATGCGGTTGGTAACACCACAGCTGCCATGGGGAAAGGTTTTGCGATAGCTTCTGCAGCGATGACGAGCCTGGCATTGTTCGCAAACTTTGCCAGCGTTTCTCATGTGGAGAACTTCGATATAAGGCAACCTGCCCTCTTCGTCGGGGCACTGGTCGGGGCCATGCTTCCGTTTCTCTTCAGTGCCCTGACGATGAAAGCCGTTGGTTACGCGGCGGACGAAATGGTCGAGGAAATCAGGAGGCAGATAAGGGAAATTCCGGGTATCATATCTGGTGAGAATCTTCCGGATTACACGAAGTGTATTCAAATAGCCACGCGTGGTGCACTCAAGAGGATGGTGTTCCCAAGTTTGCTGGCCGTGGGTTCACCGATCCTGACTTATTTCAGTCTGGGTGCGGTTGGTACGGCCGGACTTTTGATAGGCGCCACGGTTTGTGGTGTGATGGTAGCGATATTCATGTCCAACTCGGGTGGAGCCTGGGACAACGCAAAGAAGTACGTTGAGGAAGGGCATTTTGGGGGTAAAGGTTCTGTGACGCACAAAGCGACTGTGGTCGGAGACACGGTTGGAGATCCGCTCAAAGACACCGCAGGGCCTTCGATCAACATTCTGATAAAGCTCATGGCGGTGACTTCTGTGGTGATTGCCACGATGGTGGGGAGGTAAGAACGAATGAAAAGAGTGGCGATTCTCTGTGTGGGGAACGATTGTCCAGGTTTGAACGCGGCGATCAGGGCTGTGGCTGTGAAAGCGTCCGAACTCGGCATCGAGGTGCTCGGTGTTAAGGACGGCTTCGAAGGATTGTTGAAGGATCAGCTCGACGTGATGACGAAGACGAACGTGTCCGGAATCCTTCACAAGGGTGGAACCATCCTGGGAACATCACTGCTGGTTCCTGAGGATGAAGAACAAATGAGATTGGTTCAGAAGAAGGTAGAACAGTATGCGATCACTTCTTTGATCATCCTTGGTGGCAGGCTCGGTGTCAGGGCCGCGCTGAACCTTTCAAAAAAGAACGTGCCATCCTTGTTGATCCCTGCCACGATAGACAACGATCTTTCTTTCACCGATTTTTCCATAGGCTTCTTCACCGCGGTTGAGAACGTCAAGAACGCGCTCGATGTTCTTCATTCAACTGCGGAATCTCACCACAGGGTGATGATAGTTGAGACGATGGGAAAACCAGGTGGCTGGATCGCCACAGTGGGAGGACTCACCGGAGGAGCCGACTATGTCGTTTCGAGCGCTGAGCCCTTCGATCCTGACGATCTCCTCAGAAAGATAAGGACACGTTACGAGGGGCACAAGAGGTTCTCGATCATCGTTGTTGAAAGCGGCGTTAGGTTGCCAGAAGATTTCTACCGGAGTCTGGGTCTTTCTCAAGAAGTCCCCGCAGCTCAGGCGATAGGATCGTTTGTAGAGAAGAATTTCAAAGATTTCGGTGTGGAATGGAGATACACGAACCTTGGTTATCTGCAGCGTGGTGGGAGTCCCGTCGCCATGGACCGTCTCATAGCCACGCTGATGGCCACGAGGGCTGTGGAAATGATCAAGGCG
Organism: Thermotoga sp. Ku-13t; assembly: GCF_011057685.1. Taxonomy (NCBI): domain Bacteria; kingdom Thermotogati; phylum Thermotogota; class Thermotogae; order Thermotogales; family Thermotogaceae; genus Thermotoga; species Thermotoga sp. Ku-13t. The sequence continues at coordinate 376,567 of NZ_LNFY01000009.1, forward strand.
GCAAGGATCTACCATGCCGTTGGTATGAGAGGATTGACGGTGACTGAGGTTCCATACAGCGAGACGATGCTGAACGTGAGAGCAGTGGAAGAGCATCTGAGGTCGCTCGTGAAACTGTTCTACTGAGGTGATGATTTTGGGCTTGCTCCAGGTTCTGGGACCCGTGATGGTTGGGCCTTCCAGTTCTCACACGCTCGGTGCCATGCGGATCGCTCGTTTCGCAAGGAAGTTTTCTTCGAATCTGCCGAGTGAGGTCGTCTTTTTGCTGCACGGGTCTTTCGCCAGGACTGCTGATGGGCATGGAACTAAGAAGGCCTTGCTTGCAGGAATTCTGGATTTAGACTACGACGATGAGGGGATTGCGGAATCCTACGAATTGGCACACCGACTGGGATTGAAGTTCAGCTTTGAAAGCGTCGATCTCAGGGACGTTCATCCCAACACGGTGCGTATCAGGTTCCTCAGCGATGAGTGGCACGAGATAGAAGGTTGTTCCATCGGTGGTGGTAGCATAAAGATAACGAAGGTGGATGAAGTGGAGTGTGAACTTGGATGGAATTACGATACGCTGATAATTCTCAACAAGGACGAACCTGGGGCATTGACGAAGATTCTGTCCTGCATCGAAGCGAACATAGCGAACCTCTATCTCAGAAGGATCAACATTCTTCAGCAGCTGGCGGTGACGATCCTGGAGCTTGACGAATCGAGATACGATGCAGAAAGACTTAGCAAACTGGATGTCGTGCTGAAACATTACTTCGTTCCAAAGGATAGGCTGTTGGGAGTCAGTGGAGCATGACGTTCTCGGAACTTTTGGAAATGTCACGAAAGGCTGAACAACCCTTCCACGAAATTGCGCTGGTGGCGCAGATGCTTGAGGATGGTTCTGATCCGTCCGAAACCAGATCAAAAATTAGCCTGCTCTTACGCACCATGTTGGACATAGCTGAATCGAACTACGGCAAACGACAGAAGACCCTAGTTGGACTCTGTGGAGAGAACGCGTATCTGTTCTCAAAACATACCCCAAAGTTCATCAATCAGTTCGTGCACGTGGCGATGACCGCGGCTCTATCTGTTTCGGAAGCCAATTCTGCGATGAAGCGCATCGTTGCGTGCCCAACCGCTGGTTCGTGCGGTGTCATGCATGGCGTCGTCTATGCCCTGGCCAAGGTTCTCAGCATGGAGGAAGAAAGACTCGTCGAAGGACTCATTGTTGCAGGTGTCATAGGAAACATTGTTGCAAGGGCGGCTTCCATCTCCGGTGCCCAGGCTGGTTGTCAAGCGGAGATAGGTACGGCGGCCGCCATGGCCAGTGGAATGATGGTTTACGTTTTGACACGGGACGCCGAAAAATCTTCACATGCGGCTGCGATCTGTTTGAAATCTTTGACGGGCTTGGTCTGTGACCCTATAGGAGGTTTCGTGGAAGTTCCATGTGTCAAAAGGAATGCCACGGCCGTTGCTGTAGCGATTGCGGCCGCAGAGATGGCACTTGCAGGGGTCAAGAGCGTTGTACCTTTCGATGAAGTCGTCGAAGCGATGGCCAAGGTTGGCAAGTCGCTTCCCGAGGAGCTGAGAGAAACAGGCCTGGGTGGTATCGCAGCAACGAAAACAGCCCTAAAACTTCTTGAACGTTTTTTCAGTGGGGGTGGCGTGGATGAAGATAGGCGGGGAAATAACGCAGAGCGTTGATCTTTGCGTCGGCTGGGGACGACTCAATCCCAACGCACTCGGTTGGAGCAGAAGGCCACTGGTTCGAGCGAACCTGAAGGATCACTTTCTCAGAAAAAAGAAATGGAACTACTGGGCCGTGGCGAACAGGAACTGTCTTTTCTCAGTCACGGTGTGCAATCTGGATTATCTGGGTACGGTGTTTGCCTATTTTCTCGATTTCAACAGTAAAGATTTTGTCGAAGAATCCGTCACAACGCCTTTTGGAAAAGGTTGTTCACTGCCACAGACACCGTACGAAAGTCTATCGTTCGAATCGAAAAAGATGCGTGTCAGGTTTGAGGCCGATCACGAGAAGGTGATTATAAGCACCACGGTTCCGTATACGCGTTTGGGTAGAATCGACGCGCAAATAAAAGTTTACTGGGCTGACCATGAATCTCTGACGGTAGTCGTACCGTGGTCCTGGCGGAGGTTTCAACTGACCACCAAGTGTGTCGGATTGCCCGCTGAAGGTACATTGCTGGTCGGAAACAGGATTTATGAATTCAATGTGAGCGATTCTTTTGCAACGCTCGATTTTGGGAGAGGTGTCTGGAAGTACATAACTTCCTGGAACTGGTCAAGTTTTTCCACCACGGTGAAGGATCGCGTTGTGGGTGTGAATCTCGGCGGAAAATGGACCGATGGAACCGGCACAAACGAAAATGCAGTTTTCGTGGATGGAAAGTTGCACAAACTGAACAGCGACGTCGTTTTTGAGTATGACAAGAAAGATCTGTTCAAGCCCTGGCACATATACACGAAATCCAGCGACGAAATAGAACTGGAATTCCAACCGTTTTTTGAAAGGATTGCTAGGAGCAATTTCGTGCTGATCTCCTCTGAGATGCACCAGATGATAGGTAAGTTCAAAGGTTTCGTCAGGGACACGGATCGTAACCTCTACATCATCGAAGATGCCATCGGCTGGGCAGAGGACCACGAAGCCCGCTGGTGATACCTTTTTGTTCAGGATGTGATTCAACAGCGAGCAAAACTTTTCGTGTGAGGGAGCAATAATCAATAGTGTGCTTTTGATCGTGGTGGTACTGGCATCTGCGGCTGAACAAACGTGGTCGGTTCGAACCCATGATGCAACAGAGCCAGGGCCATTCTTACTTGACGAGCCCGCGGTGGGTATGAATCCGGAGGAAGCATTTGAACCGATGCAATAAAGCACGATCTTTCTAATAGGACACGAATCAACCACTGCCGTTAGGGCACTTGACGATGTACGGAACAACTCTGTGGTTGCGGGAAAGACTGAATCAAAGGTTGGAAGGTAGAGGAAGAGATCTTTTGAACAACGAGCAGGTGTGCAGCGTGTATCTGGGTGGTTGAATAATACAGTTTACCTTTCCGTAACTTGACATGGTATGGTGCCGATGGTAATATGTGTATCGGCAGTCGCAAGAACGAGTAGAGGTCTTCGATGAGAACTGAATAAACCAAAAGAGAGTCTAAAAATAGGCTCGAGTTTGTTTGTCGTCGGGTCATTGAAAAATGGATAGCAGTCCCGCCAATCATAAAGAGTCAAGGATCTAAAACCTTCTGCTTAGATTTTGTGGAGGGTTTGATCCTGGCTCAGGGTGAACGCTGGCGGCGTGCCTAACACATGCAAGTCGAGCGGGTACCCGCAAGGGTACCAGCGGCGCACGGGTGAGTAACACGTGGGTAATCTACCCCTCGGAGGGGGATAACCGGGGGAAACCCCGGCTAATACCCCATACGATCCAATGACGACGGTCATTGGATGAAAGGGGCGTTTCGCCTCGCCGAGGGATGAGCCCGCGGCCCATCAGGTAGTTGGTGGGGTAATGGCCCACCAAGCCTACGACGGGTAGCTGGCCTGAGAGGGTGGTCGGCCACAAGGGCACTGAGACACGGGCCCTACTCCTACGGGAGGCAGCAGTGGGGAATCTTGGACAATGGGCGAAAGCCTGATCCAGCGACGCCGCGTGGGGGACGAAGCCCTTCGGGGTGTAAACCCCTGTTGCGAGGGAGGAATAAGACCTGGAGGAAATGCCAGGTCGATGACTGTACCTCGCGAGAAAGCCCCGGCTAACTACGTGCCAGCAGCCGCGGTAATACGTAGGGGGCGAGCGTTATCCGGATTAACTGGGCGTAAAGGGGGTGTAGGCGGCTCGGTAAGTCGGGTGTGAAATCCCACGGCTCAACCGTGGAACTGCGCCCGAAACTGCCGAGCTTGGGGCCGGTAGAGGGAGACGGAACTGCCGGTGTAGGGGTGAAATCCGTAGATATCGGCAGGAACGCCGGTGGGGAAGCCGGTCTCCTGGGCCGCGCCCGACGCTGAGGCCCGAAAGCTAGGGGAGCAAACCGGATTAGATACCCGGGTAGTCCTAGCCGTAAACGATGCCCACTAGGTGTGGGGGAGTATTTCCTCCGTGCTGTAGCTAACGCGTTAAGTGGGCCGCCTGGGGAGTACGCCCGCAAGGGTGAAACTCAAAGGAATTGGCGGGACCCCGCACAAGCGGTGGAGCGCGTGGTTTAATTGGATGCTGAGCCAAGAACCTTACCAGGGCTTGACATGCAGGTGGTACCGACCCGAAAGGGGAGGGACCCCATCCTTTTGGGTGGGGAGCCTGCACAGGTGGTGCACGGCCGTCGTCAGCTCGTGCCGTGAGGTGTTGGGTTAAGTCCCGCAACGAGCGCAACCCCTGCCCTTAGTTGCCATCGGTTCGGCCGGGCACTCTAAGGGGACTGCCGGCGACGAGCCGGAGGAAGGAGGGGACGACGTCAGGTACTCGTGCCCTTTATGCCCTGGGCTACACACGCGCTACAATGGGTGGTACAGTGGGTTGCGACCCCGCGAGGGGGAGCCAATCCCTAAAACCACCCCCAGTTCGGATCGCAGGCTGCAACCCGCCTGCGTGAAGCCGGAATCGCTAGTAATCGCGGATCAGCCACGCCGCGGTGAATACGTTCCCGGGGTTTGCACACACCGCCCGTCAAGCCACCCGAGCCGGGGGCACCCGAAGACGCTCATCCTAACCCGAAAGGGAGGGAGGGCGTTGAGGGTGAATCTGGTGAGGGGGGCTAAGTCGTAACAAGGTAGCCGTACTGGAAGGTGCGGCTGGATCACCTCCTTTCTAGGGAGTGAAGCGGGACTGCTATCCATTTTTGAGTGACTCGAGAGGGCTCGTAGCTCAGGTGGTCAGAGCGCACGCCTGATAAGCGTGAGGTCGGAGGTTCGAGTCCTCCCGAGCCCACCATGGCGGGGACGTAGCTCAGCTGGGAGAGCGCCTGCTTTGCAAGCAGGAAGTCAGGGGTTCGAATCCCCTCGTCTCCACCAAGGGAAGGGTCTTTGAAAACTGCATAGGAAGCGAAGAGGTCAAGGTACTAAGGGCATGCGGTGGATGCCTTGGCGGCGGGAGGCGACGAAGGGCGTGGTAAGCTGCGATAAGCCCCGGGGAGCCGCAAACAGGCGTTGATCCGGGGATGCTCGAATGGGGAAACCCGGCTGGTCGTAAGACCAGTCGTCGCCGAAAGGCGGTGCGATACCGGGGGAAGTGAAACATCTCAGTACCCCGAGGAAAAGAAATCAAAACGAGATTCCCTGAGTAGCGGCGAGCGAAAGGGGAGGAGCCTAAACCAGTGCAATGCTCAAGCCCGTGGGCGTTGTTGCACTGGGGTTGTGGGGCGCAACCGGGCGGGGCCACGGACCCGCCGGGAAGTTACAAATCCTCTACTTAGCCGAAGTGCCTGGGATGGCACGCCAGAGAGGGTGACAGCCCCGTAGGCGAAAAGTAGAGGACTTCCTGGGTTGCGACCCCGAGTACCGCGGGACCCGTGGAATCCTGCGGGAATCTGGGGGGACCACCCTCCAAGGCTAAATACTACCCGCCGTCCGATAGTGCACTAGTACCGTGAGGGAAAGGTGAAAAGAACCCCGGGAGGGGAGTGAAATAGAACCTGAAACCGCATGCCTACACTAAGTCGGAGCCCGAAAGGGTGACGGCGTGCCTTTTGCTTAATGAGCCCGCGAGTTGCCGTCAGTGGCGAGGCTAAGCCGAGCGAGGCGGAGCCGTAGCGAAAGCGAGTCCGAACAGGGCGTTAGTCACTGGCGGCAGACCCGAAGCCGGGTGAGCTACCCCTGGGCAGGATGAAGGTGGGCTAAACCCCACTGGAGGTCCGAACCGGTGGACAGTGAAAAGTCCTCGGATGACCTGGGGGTAGGAGTGAAAAGCTAATCGAACCCGGTGATAGCTGGTTCTCCCCGAAACGCATTGAGGTGCGGCCTCGGGTGGTCTGTGCAGGGGGTAGAGCACTGATAGGGCTAGGGGGGTAACCTCCGAACCCTGTCAAACTCCGAATCCCTGCACATAAAGCCCGGGAGAGAGACTGTGGGGGATAAGCTCCATGGTCGAGAGGGGAACAGCCCAGATCGCCGGCTAAGGGCCCGGAGAGGTGGCTAAGTGGTAAAGGATGTGGTGCACCTAAGACAACTGGGAGGTTGGCTTAGAAGCAGCCATCCTTTAAAGAGTGCGTAACAGCTCACCAGTCGAGGTGCGCTGCGCCGAAGATGTAACGGGGCTCAAGCCACCCCCCGAAGCCGCGGGTCTGCACCGATGAGGTGCAGGCGGTAGGGGAGCTTTCCGCTGTAGGGTGAAGGCAGACCCGCGAGGGCTGCTGGACGAGGCGGAAGTGAGAATGCGGGCATGAGTATGCGAGAGGAGAGTGAGAATCTCTCCCCCCGTAAGCCCAAGGGTACCTGGGGAAGGGTCGTCCGCCCAGGGTTAGCCGGTACCCTAAGGTAAACCCGAAAGGGGTAGCCGAAGGGAAGCTGGTTAATATTCCAGCGCCACCTGCAATCGAGGTGCAAGGGGTGACGCAGGAGGGTAGGCGCCGAGGGTAAGTGGCATTCCCTTCCAAGCGGTTAGGGCGTTGATGGGTGTAGGTAAATCCGCACCTGGAGCCTGAGCCGTGATGGGGAGGACCCGTGAGGGTCCAACGGCGCTGACCCCACACTGCCGAGAAAAACCTCGTGCACCGCTTGAGATTGCAGGTGACCGTTCCGCAAACCGACACAGGTGGGCGGGCCGAGAAGGCTCAGGGGAGCGGGATAACCCTCGCCAAGGAACTCGGCAAGTTGACCCCGTAACTTCGGGAGAAGGGGTGCCGCGGTAGGGTGAACCCAGGGGAAGGGGCAACCCGGAAACTGGGGGAGCCCGAGGCGGTCGCAGAGACCAGGCCCTGGCGACTGTTTACCAAAAACACAGGCCTCTGCAAACTCGTAAAGAGGATGTATAGGGGCTGACGCCTGCCCAGTGCCGGAAGGTTAAGGGAAGGGGTGAGGCCGTAAGGCGTAGCTCCGACCCGAAGCCCCGGTAAACGGCGGCCGTAACTATAACGGTCCTAAGGTAGCGAAATACCTTGTCGGGTAAGTTCCGACCTGCATGAATGGCGTAACGACTGGGGCGCTGTCTCGGCGAGGGGCCCGGTGAAATTTCAGTGAGGGTGAAGATGCCCTCAACCTGCGGCTAGACGGAAAGACCCCGTGGAGCTTCACTGCAGCCTGGTATTGGATTCTGGCGCACCGTGTACAGGATAGGTGGGAGGCTGTGAACCCGGCTCGCCAGGGTCGGGGGAGCCACCGGTGGGATACCACCCTCGGTGTGTCGGAATTCTAACCTGAACCTGTGAAGAGCAGGTTGGGGACAGTGCCAGGTGGGCAGTTTGACTGGGGCGGTCGCCTCCTAAAAGGTAACGGAGGCGCGCGAAGGTCGGCTCAGGTGGGTTGGAAATCCACCGTTGAGTGCAAGGGCATAAGCCGGCCTGACTGTGAGGCCGACGGGCCGAGCAGAGGGGAAACCCGGCCCTAGTGACCCGACGACTCCGGGTGGAAGGGTCGTCGACAACGGACAAAAGTTACCCCGGGGATAACAGGCTAGTCTCGCCCGAGAGTTCACATCGACGGCGAGGTTCGGCACCTCGATGTCGGCTCATCCCATCCTGGGGCTGAAGCAGGTCCCAAGGGTTAGGCTGTCCGCCTATTAAAGGGGTACGTGAGCTGGGTTCAGACCGTCGCAAGACAGGTCGGTCCCTATCGGCCGCAGGCGCAGGAGGTTTGAGGGGGGTCGCCCCTTGTACGAGAGGACCGGGGTGAGCGGGCCTCTGGTGTACCGGCTGTCCTGCCAAGGGCATTCGCCGGGTAGCTATGCCCGTGAGCGATAACCGCTGAAGGCATCTAAGCGGGAAGCGCGCCCCAAGATTAGACCTCCCATCCCGTTAAGGGAGTAAGGCCGGTCCGAGAAGAGGACCTTGATAGGCCGGTGGTGTAAGCGCCGCAAGGCGTTGAGCCAACCGGTACTAATCGGCCGAGGCCTTGACCTCGTAGCTTCCTATGCAGTTTTGAGGGACTCTTCAAGATTTCCTCGGGTGCCGATACCAGAGCGGGAAACACCCGGTCCCATTCCGAACCCGGCCGTTAAGCCGCTCTGGGCCGATGGTAGTGTGGGGGCAGCCCCACGCGAGAGTAGGTAGTGCCCGGGGATTCAAGGGGGAAGTGAAAAGCTTCCCCCTTTTCGTTTTGAACAAATTTCTGCGATCGATTCAATAGAAGACATTCAGATCATCTTTTCTCTGATACTGACCAGGTTCTGGTTCGGATGTTGTGTCGTCATGCGTTTGTTCCAAACTCTTAATGTGAGGGTTCCGTATATAATAAATGGGAGCGCTCCAAAAAGGAATGTTCGAACCGTTGGATTCGTATCTGGGCTCATTCTACTCCGTTCGGTTGAACGAGTCGCTCTGAGCGCTCCCTTTGAAAGGATTATTCAAGATTTATCTGAAACCAGACAAATGTACGATGTGAGTTACGATCTGTGATGAGACAAACTTTCGCTTATGAGATTCTTACGGTTGAAAAATCGTTCTGATTGTGAATGGTTCAATTCTCCAGCAAGAGGGCTCAGTAAAAACGGTACGTTGAATGTCAAAAAGAGAGTTGTCATCCATTCCTGTTTCTTGTCAGTTCCAACTCGCTTCTCAAAAAGTCTATCAAAACAAAATGAAGGGGCGCATCTGCGCCCCTTTCGTTTTTTCAATGCCATTCATATTTTGAACCTTCTCACCTGTTCTACCAGACTTTCCGCAATTGAAGACATCTCTTCAGACAAACTGCTCACATTCTGACTCACATTCGCCTGCTCTTTCACAGCTTTCGTCATCTCCTCCATTTGCTGTGCTATCATCATGATCGACTTTGTCGCTGTGTCCATCGCACTGCTCATCTCTTCCGCTGCTGCACTTTGTTCTTCTGCACTCGCCGCTAAACTCTCTATCTG